>JASLGD010000439.1 GCA_030150305.1 Caldimonas sp.
CGTTCTCGCTGCTCGACGGCTTCTGGCAGTTCGTGCCGCTGTCGCTCGCATCGACGCCGGACGCGGCGACGGAGAGCGCGTGCAAGATCGCGTTCGGGATGCGCTACGCGTTCTCGAACGCGATCCTCGAGGCGGCGATCAGCCCGGTCTTCGACCGCATCGCGAACACCTTCGTCGATTCGTTCGTGCGTCGCGCCGAGCAGGTCTATGGCCAGCGCTGAAGGCGCGCGCACCTTGCGCGTCGCGGTCTCCTGCAGCCCTCGCGCGGGCGAGGCGTTCGAGGTCGACGTCGAGCTCGCGGCGCCGGCGACGGCGTGGGACGCGGTGCGCGCGAGCGGCGTCCTCGAGCGCTGGCCGGCGCTCGCGGACGGCGAACCGAGCGTCGGCGTCTGGGGACGGATGGCCCGCGCGGATGCCGCGCTTCGCGACGGCGATCGGGTCGAGCTCTACCGGCCGCTCGCCGCCGATCCGCAGGAAGCGCGGCGTAGGCGCGCTGCGAAGGCGCGCGGCCGCCGCCGCTGAGCGGCTACTGCCTGCAGTTCTCGGAGATGACGTCGCGCGTGCGGCGGACCTCGTCGGCGCGCTGCTTGTCGTCGAGGTACTCGCGCTCGCCGGTCTTCGCGTTGGTCTGCGCGAGGCGGATCCCGCTCTCGAGCGTCGTCAGCTGCGCCTTGGCGCGAGTGCAGTTGTCGGCGCGCAGGGCGGCGACGCGTTCCTGGTCGGCCTTGGTCTTCGCGGAGGCGTCGGCCTAGGCCTTCTTGCGCTTTGCCTCGAGCTCGGCGTCGGCGGCGTTGCGCGGCGCCGATGCGGCGGCGACGGGTGTCGTGCTCGCCGCGCCGGTGACGGGCGCGCCGGTCGTCGCGATCGGCGCCGAACGCCGCGCCGTCGGGCTCGGTCGCGCGAGGATGTCCTGGTCTGCGGTTCCGGCCGGCGGCGGCAGGTCGCTGTACTGCACGTGGCCGGACTTGTCCTTCCACTTCCACTGCGCCTCGCTCGGCAGGGCAACGAGGCTCGCGGCGACAGCGACGAGCAGGGCGACGATCGGTCGGGCCATTCGCACCAGAGCAACGTGAAGAGTTGGCGGGCAGTGTAGACCTGGGCCGTTCCGCGACGGCCGAACGAAGGCGCGCAAACCGGTACTTTGCACCTGCCTCCCTATAATTTCCTTTTGCGACCGGAGCTTTCCATGCGCCTTCTGGGCAAAGCGCTGACGTTCGACGACGTCTTGCTGGTGCCGTCGTACTCGAGCGTCCTGCCGCGCGACACCGATCTCGCCACCTCGCTCTCGCGCAACATCCGCCTGAACCTGCCGCTCGTCTCGGCGGCGATGGACACCGTCACCGAAGGACGCCTCGCGATCGCCCTCGCGCAGGAAGGCGGCATCGGCATCGTCCACAAGAACCTGACGCCGAAGCAGCAGGCGGCCGAGGTCGCGCGCGTCAAGCGCTACGAGTCCGGCGTGCTGCGCGACCCGATCACGGTCTCGCCCGAGATGACGGTGCGCGAGGTGATCGCGCTCGCGCACGCGCACGGGATCTCCGGGTTCCCGGTCCTCCAGGGCAAGGCGGTGGTGGGCATCGTGACGAACCGCGACCTGCGCTTCGAGACGCGCCTCGACGTTGCCGTCAAGGAGATCATGACGCCGCGCGATCGGCTCATCAGCGTCCGCGAAGGCGCGACCCTCGCCGAGGGCAAGGCGCTGATGCACAAGCACCGCCTCGAGCGCGTCCTCGTCGTCAACGACGCGTTCGAGCTGCGCGGCCTGATGACGGTCAAGGACATCACCAAGCAGACGAGCTTTCCGAACGCGGCCCGCGACGCGCAGGGGAAGCTTCGCGTCGGCGCCGCGATCGGCGTCGGCGAGGGCACCGAGGAGCGCGCCGAGCTGCTCGTGCGCGCCGGCGTCGACGCGCTCGTCGTCGACACCGCGCACGGCCACAGCGCCGGGGTGATCGATCGCGTCCGCTGGGTCAAGCGCAACTTCCCGAACGTCGACGTCATCGGCGGCAACATCGCCACCGGCAAGGCGGCGCTCGCGCTCGTCGAGGCCGGCGCCGACGCGGTCAAGATCGGCATCGGCCCGGGCTCGATCTGCACGACCCGGATCGTCACGGGCGTCGGCGTCCCGCAAGTGAAGGCGATCGACGACGTCGCGACGGCCCTGCGCGGCAGCGGCGTGCCGCTGATCGCCGACGGCGGCGTGCGCTTCTCGGGCGACCTCGCCAAGGCGATCGCCGCCGGCGCAAACGCGGTGATGATGGGCGGCGCGTTCGCCGGCACCGAGGAGGCGCCGGGCGAGGTGATCCTCTTTCAGGGCCGAACGTACAAGAGCTACCGTGGCATGGGCTCGATCGGGGCGATGCAGCAAGGCTCGGCCGACCGCTACTTCCAGGAAGGCCAGGAGGGCGACGCGAGCACCGCCGGTGCGGTCGGCGGCGCCAAGCTCGTCCCCGAAGGCATCGAAGGCCAGGTCCCGTACAAGGGCTCGGTCGTCGGCATCGTCTTCCAGATGGCCGGCGGGCTGCGCGCGGCGATGCACTACTGCGGCTGCGCGAGCATCGCCGAGATGCACGAGAAGGCCGAGTTCGTCGAGATCACGTCGTCGGGGATCCGCGAGAGCCACGTCCACGACGTCCAGATCACGAAGGAAGCGCCGAACTACCGCGCCGAATGACGAGCCGTTCTTCCGCCGCCGCGCCCGGCGACGTCGCCGCCGGGCGGCAGGCGGCGATGCCGTTCATCATGGTCACGGTGCTGATCGACATGGTGTCGATCGGCCTCATCATCCCCGTCCTGCCGCCGCTCGTCGGCACGTTCACGTCGTCGCAGTCCGAGCAGGCGTTCTGGTACGGCGCGGTGACGATCGTCTTCGGCATCGCGAACTTCTTCGGCTCGCCGATCCTCGGCCGCCTCTCGGACCGCTACGGTCGTCGGCCGGTGCTGCTGATCGGCTTCAGCGGGCTCGCGCTCAGCTTTCTGGTCACCGGCCTGGCGACCGCGCTCTGGATGCTCCTGGTCGTGCGGCTCTTCAGCGGTGCGATGCAGGCCAACATCTCGGTCGCCAACGCCTACGTTGCCGACATCACGGCGCCTGCAGAGCGCGCCAAGGCGTTCGGCAAGCTCGGCGCGATGATCGGCATGGGCTTCATCCTCGGTCCGGTGCTCGGAGGACTGCTGGGCGGCATCAGCCTGCACCTGCCGTTCTTCTTCGCCGCCGGCCTCGCGCTCGTCAACTGGCTGTACGGCTTCTTCGTCCTTCCGGAGTCGCTGCCGCCCGACCGGCGCAGGCCCTTCGTGCTGCGCGAGGCGAATCCGATCAGCGCGCTGCGCGGCCTCGTCGAGCTGAAAGGCGTCGGCTCGCTCGTCGTGGTCATCGCGCTCAGCGCGCTCGCGCAGTTCATGACGCACACCTCGTGGGTCCTCTACACGTCGTTCAAGTTCGGCTGGGGTCCGACGCAGAACGGCTGGTCGCTGTTCGCGATCGGCCTGATGTCGGTCCTCGTCCAGGGCGTCTTCCTGAGCCGGCTGCTGCACCGCTTCTCGCCGCAGCGGCTCGCGATCATGGGCCTCGTCTCGTCGAGCATCTGCTACGTGCTCTGGGGCGCTGCCACCCAGGGCTGGATGCTCTACGCGGTGATCTTCATCAACGTCCTCGGCTTCGCCGTCTCGGCGGCGATGCAGAGCCTGATCGCCAACGCCGCCGATCCGACGACGCAAGGCCGCACCGCCGGCGCGGTTGGCTCGCTCAACAGCATGATGGCCGTGCTCGCGCCGGCGATCGGCGCGCCGCTGCTCGCCACCGTCTCGCACCTTCCGCACGGCGACTGGCGGATCGGTGCGCCGTTCTACTTCTGCGCCGCGCTGCAGGCCGCATCGACCGTGCTCGCGCTGCGCCACTTCCGCCGCGAGCGGCGTCGCCGCCGCGAGGCGCCCGCTGCGGGCGTCGTCTCCCCCGGTTGAACGACAGCGAGCGTCCATGCACGACAAGATCCTCATCCTCGACTTCGGCTCGCAGGTCACGCAGCTGATCGCACGGCGCGTCCGCGAGGCGCACGTCTTCTGCGAGATCCATCCCAACGACGTCGACGACGCGTTCGTCCGCGCGTTCGCGCCGAAGGGGATCATCCTCTCGGGCAGCCATGCGTCGACGTACGAGGAGCACGAGCTGCGCGCACCGAAGGCGGTGTTCGAGCTCGGCGTTCCGGTGCTCGGGATCTGCTACGGCATGTTCACGATGGCCGTTCAGCTCGGCGGCGAGGTCGAGGCGAGCACGCATCGCGAGTTCGGCTACGCCGAGGTGCGCGCGCGCGGCCACACGCGGCTGCTGCAGGGCATCGAGGACTTCGCGACCGCAGAAGGCCACGGCATGCTCAAGGTCTGGATGAGCCACGGCGACAAGGTGACGGCGCTGCCGTCCGGGTTCGCGCTGATGGCGTCGACGCCGAGCTGCCCGATCGCCGGCATGGCCGACGAGGCGCGCGGCTTCTACGGCGTCCAGTTCCATCCCGAGGTCACGCACACGCTGCAAGGGCGCGAGCTGCTGAACCGCTTCGTGCTCGAGATCTGCGGCGCCCGCCCCGACTGGATCATGGGCAGCTACATCGACGAGGCGGTGGCGAGGATCCGCGAGCAGGTCGGCGACGACGAGGTGATCCTGGGCCTCTCGGGCGGCGTCGATTCGAGCGTCGCGGCGGCGCTGATCCACAAGGCGATCGGCGATCGCCTGACGTGCGTCTTCGTCGACCACGGGCTGCTGCGGCTCGGCGAGGCCAAGCAGGTGATGGAGATGTTCGCCGAACGCCGCCACATCCGCGTCATCGCGGTCGACGCGAGCGAGCAGTTCCTGGCGCGGCTCGCCGGCGTCGCCGACCCCGAGCAGAAGCGCAAGATCATCGGCGCCGAGTTCGTCGAGGTGTTCAAGCGCGAGGCGGCCAGGCTGAAGCAGGCGAAGTGGCTCGCCCAGGGAACGATCTATCCCGACGTCATCGAGTCAGGCGGCGCGAAGACGAAGAAGGCGACGACGATCAAGAGCCACCACAACGTCGGCGGCCTGCCCGAGACGCTCGGGCTCGATCTCCTCGAGCCGCTGCGCGAGCTGTTCAAGGACGAGGTGCGCGAGCTCGGCGTCGCGCTCGGGCTGCCGCACGACATGGTGTATCGCCATCCGTTCCCGGGCCCCGGCCTCGGCGTGCGCATCCTCGGCGAGGTCCGGCGCGAGCACGCCGAGCTGCTGCGCCGTGCCGACGCGATCTTCATCGAGGAGCTGCGCGCGACGATCGACAGCGTCAGCGGCAAGAGCTGGTACGAGCTGACGAGCCAGGCGTTCGCCGTCTTCCTGCCGGTGCGAAGCGTCGGCGTGATGGGCGACGGCCGCACCTACGAGCACGTCGTCGCGCTGCGTGCGGTGCAGACGAGCGACTTCATGACCGCCGATTGGGCCGAGCTGCCGTACGCATTGCTGAAAAAAGTCTCGACCCGGATCATCAACGAGGTGCGCGGCATCAACCGCGTCACCTACGATGTCTCGTCGAAGCCGCCGGCGACGATCGAGTGGGAGTGAGCGGTTGAAGGCAGTGTTCGGAGTTCTTGCGCTGATCGTCGTGCTCGCGATCGTCGCCTCGCTTGCGAAGCACCAGCTGCACGCGATCGGCGGCGGCGCGAGCACCGGCCGCAACGCGGCGGCGGCCACCGAGTCGGGCGCGTTCACGACCGCGGCGGGGCAGGGCAGCGCCGCCGCTGTGTTGCCGCCCGCGCTCGCCGCAGATCCGAACGCCGCAACCGTCCCGCAGCAGGCGCGCTCCATGCAGGAGCGTGCGCGTGCCGAGACCGCGCGCGCGCTCGAGCAGGGCGCCGAACGCAACCGCCGCGCCGAGCCCTGATGCCGTCGCCGCAAGACGAAGCGGCGATGCGCCTGGCGCTCGACCAGGCGCAGAACGCGTGGCTGGTCGGCGAGGTGCCCGTCGGCGCGGTGATCTTTCGCGACGCGCCCGGCGGTCGCCAGGTCGTCGCGACCGGCTACAACCGGCCGATCACCGACCACGATCCGACCGCGCACGCCGAGATCGTCGCGCTCCGCCACGCTGCCCACCTGCTCGGCAACTACCGGCTGCCCGAGTGCGAGGTCTTCGTGACGCTCGAGCCGTGCGCGATGTGCGCGATGGCGCTGCTGCACGCTCGCGTCAAGCGGGTCGTGTTCGGCGCGCGCGACCCGAAGGCGGGCGCCGCCGGATCGGTGATCGACGTCTTCGGCAACGCCACCCTGAACCACCACACGGCCGTCGCGGGCGACGTGCTCGCCGACGCCGCAGGCGAGGTGTTGCGCTCGTTCTTCGCCGAGCGCCGCGAGCGCTATCGGCAGCGTCGCGCGGCGCCGCCGGCCGTCGTCGGCGACGATCTCGGCGAGGCACCGATCCCGGCCGGCGAGTCGGTCGAGGTCCCGGCTGCGAAGGACAGCGAGCGATGAGCGTCGACGCAACGACGCTGCGCCTGTTCTCGCCCGCCGGTGCCTTGCGCTCCGCCGCGGCGCTGCGCCGCGCGGCGGCGCGGCTCGGCGCGCTCGGCTTCGCGGTCGAGATCGACGAGGCGGCTCGGGCGCGGGCGCAACGCTTCGCCGGCGACGACGACGTGCGCCTCGCCACGCTGATGCGCGTCGCCGCGGCGCGGCCGAGCGTCGCCCTCGCGACGCGCGGCGGCTACGGCATGACGCGGCTGCTCGACCGCATCGATTGGAAGCGGATCGCCGCGAGCATCGACGCCGGCACCCGCTGGGTCGGCATGAGCGACATGACATCGCTCCAGCTCGGGCTGCTCGCGCACGCCGGCGGCGTCACCTGGGCGGGCCCGCTCGCGTGCGAGGACTTCGGCAGAAGCGCCGCCGAGGGCGGCGTCGACGACGTCACGCAGAGCTGCTTCGTCGAGGCGATGTCGGGCGAGCTCGAGGCGATCGGCTTTCGCACCGAGCAGGGCTTCGACGGACTCGCGGCAAGCGGGACGCTCTGGGGCGGCAACCTGACGATCGTCAACTCGTTGCTCGGCACGCCGCACTGGCCGCGCATCCGCGGCGGCATCTTCTTCTTCGAGGACGTCAACGAGCATCCGTACCGCGTCGAGCGCAACCTCCTGCAGCTGCAGCAGGCAGGCGTGCTCGATGCGCAGAAGGCGATCGTCGTCGGCGCGGTCAGCGGCTTTCGGCCGTCGCCGCTCGATCGCGGCTACTCGCTCAAGGCGGCGATCGCGCGCGTTCGCGCCGCGACGCGGACGCCGATCGTGACCGGCCTCGCATTCGGCCACGTCGCGACGAAGGTGTCGCTGCCGGTCGGCGCGCGCGTCCGCCTGCTCGTCGACGGCCGCGACGCCTATCTCGGCTGGGCCTGAACGGCCGCGTTCGCCGCACCATGGGCGTGCTGCGGACCCCGATGGCAAGCGGTCGGCAGCGCGCATGTTGCAAAGCGCCAACGGCCGCTGTGTAAAACGCCGATGTCCGCAAGCAGGCCCGAGACGACCTCCGGTTCGCCGCTTCCCTGCGAATTTCCCTCGGTGAGACAGGTGTCGTCGAGCGCATAAAGCGCGTCGCGCGATGGCGCGAGCGCGTCCGCGCCGGCCCGATAGGGGGATACCCTAAAGAGGCGCCCGCGGGGGGGCCCATGACAATTCATTTACACGCCTTTTCAGTGTGTGGTGTGCCGTTCACAAGCTGGCACGTCTCATGCACCGGGGGGCCGGGGTCTATCGATCATCGATCGAATCTTTCACCGGGGGAAATCTCAATGTTGAAGAAGACGAAGCTCTGCACAGGGCTGATGGTCGCCTGCGGCGGCGTTTTGCTGAGCGCCGGCCAGAGCGCGCTGGCTCAGAACACGAACACGCAGACGTTGGAGCGCGTGACGGTCACGGGCTCGAACATCAAGCGAACCGACACCGAGACGGCGTCGCCGGTGCAGGTGATCACGCGCCAGGAGATCGAGCGCACGGGCAAGCAGTCGATCCAGGAAATCCTGCGCGACGTCACCGCCAACGGCCAGGGCTCGATTCCGACCTCGTTCACCAACGGCTTCGCGTCGGGTTCCGCGGCGATCTCGCTGCGCGGCCTGGGCGTCAACTCGACCCTCGTGCTGGTCAACGGCCGGCGCATGACGACGTACGGCCTGGCCGATGACGGCACGCGCAACTTCGTCGACCTCAACAGCCTGCCGCTCGAGGCGGTCGACCGCGTCGAAGTCCTGAAGGACGGCGCGTCGGCGATCTACGGTGCCGACGCGGTCGGCGGTGTCGTCAACATCATCCTGCGCAAGCAGTACAACGGCGCGTCGGTCGGCGGCAGCTACGGCGTCAGCGGTCACCACGACGGCGGCAACGGCCGCGCGTTCGGCAGCTGGGGCGTCGGCAACCTCGACACCGACAAGTACAACGCGTTCATCACGGTCGAGACCGGGCATCAGCAGAACATCTGGTCGGTGGATCGCGGCTTCATCGGCCAGAGCGACCTGCGCGGGCTGAACTTCTACGACACCACCAACGGCGCGAGCCGGCCGTACATCGGTGCCGGCCCGACGGCGAACTCGCCATATGCCGTGATTCGGAACCCGGTCGGCAACGTGCGGACGAACATCATTCCCTGCGACGCGTCGCTCATCGACCCGAACACAGGCCTGTGCCGCTTCAACCCGCTGACCCACCAGGAGGTGCAGCCGGCGATCACGCGACTCAACGTCTTCGGTCGCGGCACGCTGCAGGTCACCCCTTCGCTGCTCGCCTACCTCGAGCTCGGCTCGTTCAACACCGAG
>JASLGD010000275.1 GCA_030150305.1 Caldimonas sp.
TCGTGCAGCACGAACCGCGGCCGGCCGTGGCGCGCCTCGCGCAAGCGCTGGTAGACGCCCTCGTCGCTCCACTGCTTGACCCCGCCGGGCTCGCGCTTGGGCAGGTCGCCACGCATCGCAAATGGCGTGTCGGGAAGATTCAGCGTCGCGCGGTAGTCGGTCGCTGGCGCATCAGCCATGGCGGGTCTCGTCGAGCGGCCGCCGCGCGAGAGGCACGGCGGCAGGAGAGGAGGGATCGGCGACGACCGCGCTGCGATCGTCCCGGGACGGGTCGCGCCGACGCGCGGCGCTCGCGTCCGCGGTCAAATTCGGTCGCGTGTCGTCTGCCGCCCGGTCGCCGCGTGCGCGGCGGCGTCGGCAGCAAGGAAGGCGCGGGCGTCGACGACGTCGCGCCCGATCGCGGCGGCGAGCTCGGCGAGCGAGTCGTAGCGCGCTTCGTCGCGCAGCTTGTGCAGCAGTTCCACGCGCACGAGTCTACCGTAGCCCCCCTCGGCGCCGAGGGCATGGGGCCACTCGAGGCAGTGCACTTCG
Organism: Caldimonas sp.; assembly: GCA_030150305.1. Classification (GTDB taxonomy): domain Bacteria; phylum Pseudomonadota; class Gammaproteobacteria; order Burkholderiales; family Burkholderiaceae_C; genus Schlegelella_A. Next base: position 532 of record JASLGD010000275.1, read on the forward strand.
AGCAGGACGCGGCCGCTGTCGTCGACGGTCGGCCGCTTGCCGAGGCTGGCGACGCCGTCGAGCGGCCGTTCGGCGAGGCCGTGGACGCGCACGACGAAGATGCCGCTCGCCGCCGGCTTGGGGTGGCGAAAGCGCACGTTGAGCGTGCGAAAGCCGTCGCCGCCGCCGGCGTGCGTCTCGCCGAGCGTGCGGCCGAGCCGAGCGCCGGCAACGACGCGGCCGCTGATCGAGTACGGGCGGCCGAGCAGCGCCGCCGCGGCCGCCATGTCGCCGGCAGCGAGCGCGGCGCGCACGGCCGAGCTCGAGACGCGCTCGCCGTGGACCTCGTAGCTCATCATGCGCGCGACGTCGAAGCCGTGGCGCGTGCCGGCGGCGTCGAGCGTCGCGTAGTCGCCGGCGCGCCTGGCGCCGTAGCGGAAGTCGTCGCCGACCAGGACGTAGCGCGCGCCGAGGCCGGCGACGAGGACGTCGGCGACGAACGCGTCGGGCGACTGCGCCGCGAACGCGGCGTCGAAGCGCATCACGACTGCCTGCGCGACGCCGCAGCGCTCGAGCTCGCACAGCTTGTCGCGCAGCGTCGCGATGCGCGCCGGCGCGGCGTCGGCGTTGCCGGCGCGGCGCGCGAAGTAGTCGCGCGGATTCGGCTCGAACGTGAGCACCGTCGGCGGCAGGCCGCGATGCGCCGCCTCGGAGGCGAGCAGCGCGAGCATCGCCTGGTGGCCGCGATGGACGCCGTCGAAGTTGCCGATCGTGAGCGCGGACGCAGCGGCGAGGCCGGGATGGCGCAGGCTGCGAAAGACGCGCATGGCGGGGGATTATCGATGGCGGGTCGCGCCGGGGCCGACCGTGGCAAACCGCACGCTCGGCCGGCGACCGTTACACGCCGCCAGCGCAGATTTCGCTCAGCCGTCGCGCTGCGCTGCCGACATCGTGACTGAAGACGCGAGTGGCGCTTCGGGCGACCGCACTGGAAACGATCATGCTGTTCACGATCCTGTGCTCCTTCTCGGCCGGACTGACGGTGTTCTGCATCCTGAACCGGGTGCAAAAGCGCGCGCTCGAGCTCGCGGTGCGCCTCGCCGTGCGCGAGGTCGAGAAGGAATACGAGGGCCGCAGCGCAGCGATGAAGGCGCAGCTCGCGCGCAAGGAAGAAGAGCTCCAGAAGATGCGCGACAAGGCACAGAGCCTCGTCAAGCTGCACGCGGCGGTGCCGTCGCCGTCGCGCGCGGCGCAGCCCGCCGCCGCGCAGGCCAAGCCGGTGTCGAAGGAAGCGATGAAGGCCAAGCTGAAGAGCGAGGGCCTCGAGGTCTTCGCGATGACGAAGCCGTTCACCGACACCTCGTTCGGCGAGCTGCTGCGCACGACGAACGTCGAGAAGATCGAAGCGGCGGGCAACTAACCGCTGCTGCCGGCGCGCCCGCGCCCGGCGAGGATCGGCGGCGCTTCAGCGCGCCCGCAGCGAGGGTTCGTGGCGCTTCAAAGCGCGCGCAGCGAGGTCGGTGGTGCGTCAGCGCGCGCGCAGCGCCGCCTCGCTCGCGGCGTCGAGCCAGCGCCATTCGCCGGGCGCGAGCCCTGCGATCCCGACCGGTCCGAACGCGATCCGCATCAGCGACTCGACGCGGTTGCCCGCAGCGGCGACCATGCGCTTGACCTGGTGGTACCTGCCTTCGGTGAGCGTCAGCGCAAGGCGGCGCTCGCCGGTCGCTTCGCACGCGGCGGCACGCACCGTCGCGTCGTCGTCGCGCAGCGCGACGCCGCGGCGCAGCCGCTCGACCTGCGCCGCATCGACCGGATGCCTGCAGCCGACGTCGTAGACCTTCGCCACGTGGTGCCTCGGCGACGTCAGGCGGTGCAGCAGCGCGCCGTCGTCGGTGAAGAGGAGGACGCCGGTGGTGTCGGCGTCGAGCCGACCGACCGCCTGCGCGCCGCGCGCCCGCAGCGGCGGCGGCAGCAACGCGTAGACGCTCGGATGCGCGCCGGGCTTGAGCGACGTTTCGTAGCCGGCCGGCTTGTGCAGCACGACGACCGCGCGCTCGCGGTACGGCCACCGACCGCGGTCGGCGACGCGATACCAGAGCTCGTCGCTGCCGACGTCGATCTCGCGATCGGGATCGCTGACGGTGCCGACGCCCTCGACCTCGAGCAGGCCGTGGGCGACGAGCGCCGCGCACTCGCGGCGCGTGCCGAAGCCTTGCGAGAAGAGCAATTCGACCGGCGTGAGCGCGGCGCGGACGCGCGAGGCGCGCACGGTCAGTACGTCAGCTCGAGCACGGTGACCTGATCGTCGGCCGCGGGCCAGACGCGGCCGACGACGCGTTCCTCGTTGAACTCGCCGACGATCGAACGCGGCGCTGCGTCCGCGAGCTTCAGCTTGCTCGTCGAGTCGGTCGGAACGCCGGCGCGAACGCCGGGCGGAACTGCGCCGTCGAACGCGATGCGGTCGCGACCGATGCCGAAGTAGCCGCGCGGCCGCGTCAGCGTGACGATCGCCTTTGCGTCGCGGTCGGCCGCGGCGATCCGCTCCGGATGCAGGCTCACGTAGCGCGACGAGCGCGGGAAGGGCGACCGGTAGACGTGCGTCGTCGCGTAGCCGGGTGCCGCGACCGCGAACTCGTAGCGCGCCGCGGGATCGCCGACGAACGCTCCCCAGCGGCCGTCGCTGCCGATCGTCTTGCGGTGCACCGCGGCGCCGCGACGCTCGCCCGAGGCCGCATCGACCTGGTAGACCTCGACGGTCGCGCCGACGAGGGGCAGGTTGGTCGCGAAGTCGCCCTGTCGGTTGTCGAGGCCGAGGCCGCTGACGACACCGTCGAGCACCACGCGGTCTTCGGGGACGATCGCGAGCGTGGTCGGCGCGCGGCCGGTGAGGAAGCGGTACGTCGCCGCGAACGCTTGCGCGCTGAACGCGGTTTCGCGGTGGTCGACACCGGCGAGGACGACGTTCTCGGCGCCCTTCAGCGCCGGGCCGTCGAAGCCGACTCCGGTCGCCATCCCCGGTGCGCCGAGCAGCGCGCCGTCGGGCTGCGCGTACTTGTCGTTGACGTCCGAGCGGATCGTCAGCCATGCGACTGCGGACGTCACCTCGTTGCCGTCAGCCCCCGGCCGGTTGAGCGCGGTCAGGAACGGACCCGCTCCGTTGAACTCGCCGCCCGGGTTGCGCGTGGGGTTGACGTAGACACCGTGGTTGGGGACGCCACCGAGGACCGCATGCGAGACGACCGCGGCGCCGCCGCCGTTGGCGATGAAGTTGCGGATCGCGTAGCCGCCGCGCGAGTTGCCGACGAGGACGACCTTTTTCGCGCCGGTCGCTGCAAGCACGCCGTTGACCTGCGCGGCGAGAAACGCCATGTGCTCCGCGGTCGAGCTGCGGCCCAGCTGCTCCTTGGCGTCGTCGTCGCGCGCGAGCGGATACGGCATGTCGATCGCGACGAGACGGTCGCGCGGCCAGCCGTTCGACTCGAAGCGCCAGATCGTCGGCACCCAGAGCGCCGCGGTGTCGCCGTTGCCGGGGACGAAGATGATCGGCGGCCGGTCGTCTCGCATCGCTGCGCTCGCGCACGCACCGAGCAGCGCGCTGCTCGCGCCGGCGAGCAGCAGCTCGCGTCGGCGCATCGCTTCGGTCATCGGCTGTCTCCCGGGTCGCCGTCGTCGGCTGCGCCGCCGAGGTCGGCGGCGGCGGGCAGGTCGGGCAACCCGGCGCCGCCGATGCGACGCGCCGCGCGCACCGCGCGCAGGACCGCGTCGGCGAGGACGTCGGCGGCGAGCGCACCGATGAGCGTCGGCGTCGCCGGCTGCCTGGCGGCGCCGGTCGCGAGCGCGAACACGACGTCGCCGTCGCCCATCGTGTGGACGGGATGGATGCTGCGCGCGAGGCCGTCGTGCGCCATCTGCGCGACCTTGTTCGCCTCGGCCTTGGTCAGCACGGCGTCGGTCGCGACGACGGCCAGCGTCGTCGCGCTTCCTGCGGCGTGGCGCGCGTCGAGCCGCGCCGGCAGCTCGCCGCGCTTGAGCGCGCGCATCGTGCCGAGCAGCGTGCGGCCGTCGACGCTGCGCGCGCCGGCGACGGTGCGGCCGCTGCGCGGATCGACGACGTCGCCGATCGCGTTGACGGCGACGAGCGCGGCGACGGTGATGCCACCGACCTCGATCGATGCGGTGCCGATGCCGCCCTTCATCGCGCGCGCGATGCCGAACAGCTTGCCGACCGACGCGCCGGCACCGGCGCCGACGTTGCCTTCGGCGACCGCGTCCCGCGTCGCCGCCTGGCACGCCGCGTAGCCGGCGTCGGCGTCGGGGCGGATGCGCCAGTCGCCGACCCACAGATCGAACAGGATCGCCGCCGGGACGATCGGCACCACGAACGGCGGCGGCGCCTGCTCGCCCGGCGGCGGCGCGATGGTCGCGCCGATGCCGCGCTCTTCGAGCCAGCGCACGACGCCGCTCGCGGCGTCGAGGCCGAACGCGCTGCCGCCGGCGAGCGTGATCGCGTGCACGCGGTCGATCGCGTTGATCGGCGCGAGCAGCTCGGTCTCGCGCGTCCCCGGCGAGGCGCCGCGGACGTCGACGCCGCCGACGGCGCCGTCGCGCGCGAGGGCGACGGTGCAGCCGGTCGGCCGGCGCGGATCGGTGAAGTGGCCGACCTCGAGGCCGGCGACCGCCGTCAGGCCGAATGCCATCGGCGCCGCTTGCTCAGGCGAAGACGCCCGCCGTCTGCTGCATCCGGCGCGAGACCTCGCCCAGCTGGTAGAGCGTGTCGCCGAACGTCATTTCGATCACCGTCAGCCGCTTGAAGTAGTGGCCCGCGGCGTACTCGTCGGTGACGCCGATGCCGCCGTGCAGCTGGATGCACTGCTGGCCGACGTAGCGCATCGAGTTGCCGAGCTGCACCTTGGCCTGCGCCAGCGCCCGTCGCCGCGCCGCCGGCTCCTCGCCGAGCTTGAGGGTCGCGAAGTAGCTCATCGAGCGCGCCAGCTCGAGCTGCATCTTGACGTCGGCGATGCGGTGGCGAAGCGCCTGGAAGGTCGCGATGGCGACGCCGAACTGCTTGCGCGTGTTCATGTACTCGACGGTGAGCGCGACGAGCTTGTCCATCGCGCCGACCGCCTCGGCGCAGAGCGCAGCGATGCCGACGTCGACGGCGCGCTCGAGCGCCGCGTGCGCCTGGCCGGGAGCGACGAGCTCGATCGCCGCTGCCTCGTGGAGCACGAGGTCGGCGCCGCTCGAGCCGTCCTGCATCGGATACGCCTGCACCTCGACGCCGGGCTGGCCGGGCGAGACGAGGAAGAGGCCGACCCCGTCGGCGTCGTCGACCGCGCCGCGCACGCGCGCGCTGACGATGAACGCGTTGGCGACGCCGCCCGCCGGCACCGCGATCTTGCGGCCGCTCAGCCGCCAGGCGTGGCCGCTGCCATGCGCGGTCGTCTCGACGTGCGCGAGGCGATACCGCGAGTGCCGCTCCTCCTGGGCGAGGACGACGATCTCCTTGCCCTCGGCGATGTGCTGCAGGCGCGGCGCGGCAGCCGCTTCATGGCCCGACCTGAGCAGCGTCGTCGCCACCAGCGACACCGCCGCGTAGGGCTCGAGGACGAGGCCGCGGCCGAGCTCTTCCATGACGACCATCGCGTCGACGGCGCCGAGGCCGAGACCGCCCTGCGCCTCGGGAACCTGCAGGCCGCAGATGCCGAGATCGGCGATCTCCTGCCAAGCCTCGCGCGAGAAGCCGCCCGCCTTGACGATGCCGCGGCGGCGCTCGAAGTCGTAGCCGCGCTCGACCCAGCGGCGCACCGTGTCGCGCAGCATCTCCTGATCGTCGGAGAAATCGAAGTCCATGGTTCAGCTCCCGAGCACCGTCTGGGCGACGATGTTGCGCTGGACCTCGTTGGATCCGCCGTAGATCGTCGTCTTGCGCATATTGAAGTAGGTGCCGGCGAGCGGCGCGACGAACTCGCCGGGGGCCTGGTCGGGCTGCCAGCCGGCGGCGACGAGGTCCTGCCGCAGCGGCAGCGTCGCCGGGCCGGCGGCGAGCATCATCAGCTCGCTGTAGCGCTGCTGGATCTCGCTGCCGCGGATCTTCAAGAGGCCGGCGACGTCGAGGCTCTGCTTGCCGCTCTTTTCCGCCGACAGGACTCGCAGCACCATCATCTCGAGCGCGACGACGTCGACCTCGAGCAGCGCGATCTGGTCGCGAAAGCGCGCGTCGTCCCAGACGCCCTCGGCCTTGGCGATGCGCTTGAGCCGTTCGAGCTCGCGCTTGGCGCGGTTGACGTCGGCGATGTTGGTGCGCTCGTGCGCGAGCAGGAACTTGGCGTAGTTCCAGCCCTTGTTCTCCTCGCCGATCAGTTGGTCGGCGGGGACCTCGACGTTGTCGAAGAAGACTTCGTTGACCTCGTGCGCTCCGTCCATCGTGATGATCGGCCGCACGGTGATGCCCGGGCTCTTCATGTCGATCAGCAGGAAGCTGATCCCGGTCTGGGGTTTGCCTTCGTTGCTCGTGCGGACGAGGCAGAAGATCCAGTCGCCGAACTGGCCGAGCGTCGTCCACGTCTTCTGGCCGTTGACGATGTACTTGTCGCCGCGGCGCTCGGCGCGCGTCTTCAGCGACGCGAGATCGGACCCCGATCCCGGCTCGCTGTAGCCCTGGCTCCACCAGACCTCGCCGCTCGCGATGCCCGGCAGGAAGCGCTTCTGCTGCTCGGGAGTGCCAAACGCCATGATCACCGGCGCGACCATGACCGGCCCGAACGGGACGATCCTCGGCGCGCCGGCGAGCGCGAGCTCCTCCTCGAACAGGTGCTTCTGCACGGCGTTCCAGCCCGGTCCGCCGAACTGCTTCGGCCAGCCCCAGCCGAGCCAGCCCTTCTGGCCGAGGATCTTGGCCCAGCGCTGCATGTCGTCGCGCGTCAGGTGGATCGAGTTCCTGACCTTCTCGCTGATGTCCTTGGGCAGGTTGTCGCGCACCCAGGCGCGGATCTGCTCGCGAAAGGCGAGCTCTTCGGGAGTGAATGCGAGGTCCATCGAGTTCTCCGGGCGCGAGCGAACCGCTCCTTTTAGCACGACCGTTCGCTTTCGCCTGTCGATGCGACGACACCGGACGGCGCGCGCCAGTGTCGTTGTGAGCCAAGCGAAGGCCCGCGTTCTTTGCGTACGGGATATTGGCGCATGGCATCTCTCGGCATGGGGACGCCCCGCGCGGGATCTTTGCGCACTGAATCTTCGGCCACGCGATTTTTGGCCACGGGATCGGGACGGCAGGGCGCCCAGTTTTGCTCCATGTCCCCCGGGCCAGGCCAGGACGGCCGGCCCTCCTCCTATAATTAAGCAAAAAAGGACGCCCTGCCGTCCCGATCCAATCGAGGACCAC
>JASLGD010000492.1 GCA_030150305.1 Caldimonas sp.
TGATCGCCGCGTGGCACGTGCGGCCGCCGCGGTTCGTGACGATCGCCGCGGCGCGCTTCATCACCGGCTCCCAGTTCGGGTCGGTCATGTCGGCGACGAGGATGTCGCCCGGCTGGACCTTCTCCATCTCCGACGGGCCGCGTCCGCGTCGTCCACGACCCGTCCGAGATGGAGAAGGTGCAGGACGGCGACATCCTCGTCGCCGTCATGACCGACCCGAACTGGGAGCCGGTGATGAAGCGCGCCGCCGCGATCGTCACGAACCGCGGCGGCCGCACGTGCCACGCGGCGATCATCGCCCGCGAGCTCGGCGTGCCGGCGGTCGTCGGCTGCGGCGACGCGACCGACGTGCTGAAGGACGGCGCCGAGGTGACGGTGTCGTGCGCCGAGGGCGACGAAGGCCACGTCTACGAGGGCCGGCTCGAGATGGAGGTCACCGAGGTCACGCGCGGTGAGCTGCCGAAGATCCCGGTCAAGCTGACGATGAACGTCGGCAATCCGCAGCTCGCGTTCGACTTCCGCGCGATCCCGAACGAGGGCGTCGGCCTCGCGCGGCTCGAGTTCATCATCAACAACAACATCGGCGTCCACCCGAAGGCGATCCTCGAGTATCCGGACATCGACGCCGACCTGAAGAAGGCAGTCGAGAGCATGTCGCGCGGGCACGCGTCGCCGCGCGCGTTCTACGTCGACAAGCTCGCCGAGGGCGTGGCGACGATCGCGGCGGCGTTCTGGCCGAAGCCGGTGATCGTGCGGCTCTCCGACTTCAAGAGCAACGAGTACAGGAAGCTCATTGGCGGCTCGCGCTACGAGCCCGAGGAGGAAAACCCGATGCTCGGCTTTCGCGGCGCGTCGCGCTACGTCAGCGAGTCGTTCGGCGAGGCGTTCGCGATGGAATGCGAGGCGCTCGTGCGGGTCCGGCGCGACATGGGCCTGTCGAACGTCGAGGTCATGGTGCCGTTCGTTCGCACGCTCGGCCAGGCCGAGCGCGTCGTCGCGATGCTCGCCGAGCATGGCCTGAAGCGCGCGTCGGCGGGCGGCAGCGACGGCCTGCGCGTCATCATGATGTGCGAGGTGCCGAGCAACGCGGTCCTCGCCGAGGCGTTCCTCGAGCACTTCGACGGCATGTCGATCGGCTCCAACGACCTGACGCAGCTGACGCTCGGCCTCGACCGCGACTCCGGCCTCGAGCTGCTCGCGCGCGACTTCGACGAGCGCGACCCGGCCGTCAAGGCGCTGATCTCGCGCGCGATCGCGGCGTGCCGGGCGACCGGCAAGTACATCGGCATCTGCGGCCAGGGGCCGAGCGACCACCCCGACTTCGCCGACTGGCTCGCCGACGAGGGCATCGTCTCGATCTCGCTCAACCCGGACAGCGTCGTCGAGTCGTGGAAGCGGCTCGCGCAGCGGCGCGCGGTGGTCTAGGCTGGGCGCTTGTCGGTGGTGGACAGCGTCAGCGCCATGTGCAGCTTGTCGTGGTAGCGGTTGCCGATCTTGAGCGCCCGCCTGAGCGTGCCGTAGCCGACGAAGCGATGCCGTTCGTAGAGCCGGATCGCAGGCTCGTTCTCGCCGGTGACGGTGAGCGTCAGCATCTCGAGACCGGCGTGGCGCGCCTCGGCGATGCACGCTTCGAGCAGCATCGCGCCGATGCCGCGGCCGCGCGACTCGGGGCGGACCATCATGCCGATGACGTGGCCGATGTGGCGCACCTTGACGCGCGCGTCGCGCTCGCAGCCGATCGCGCCGACCAGCCGCCGGCCGCGCCACGCGCCGAGCACGAACTGACCGCCGTCGACGCGATCGAGGCCGAGCCGCGGCAGGTAGTCGGCGGCGTCCTTGCCGGCCTCGCTCTCGGCGTCGGACGTGAACGCCTCGGGGTGCAGCGCGAGCATGTCGTCGCGCAGGCGCTTGTAGTCGGCGAGGTCGGCGGCGCCGAGCGGGCGGATCTGCGGCGTCGAGTTCACCCGCCGATGTAGTGCATCTCGACGCGCCGCTCGGCGGCAGCGCTGCCGGCGTCGGCGCGGCCGCGCAGCTCGGAGTAGCGGTCGCTGCGCTGCTGCCAGACGAGTCCGATCGCCGCGGCGATCTCGGCGTCGCTGGCGCCGCCGCGGACGAGCGCGCGCAGGTCGTGGCCGCGGCTCGCGAACAGGCAGAGAAAGAGCTTGCCTTCGGTCGACAGCCGCGCGCGGTTGCAGTCGCTGCAGAACGCGTGGGTCACGCTCGAGATCGTGCCGATCTCGCCGGCGACGCCGCGCTCGGCGTAGCGCCAGCGCTCCGCCGTCTCGCCAGGCGCCGACGCCGGCAGCGGCTCGAGCGCGAAGACCTCGCCGATGCGGGCGATGACCTCGCTCGACGGCAGCACCTCGTCCATGCGCCAGCCGTTGGTCGCGCCGACGTCCATGTACTCGATGAAGCGAAGCGCGAGGTCGCGACCGCGGAAGTGGCGCGCCATCGGCACGATCTGGTCGTCGTTGGTGCCGCGCTTGACGACCATGTTGACCTTGACCGGGCCGAGGCCGGCGCGTTCGGCGGCGTCGATTCCGCGCAGCACCTCGGCGACCGGGAAGTCGGCGTCGTTCATCCGCTTGAAGATCGCATCGTCGATCGCATCGAGGCTCACCGTGACGCGGTTCAGCCCGGCCGCCTTCAGCGCCGCGGCCTTGCGCTCGAGGAGCGATCCGTTGGTCGTCAGCGTCAGGTCGAGCGGCGAGCCGTCGGCGCACGTCAGCTCGGCGAGCATCGCGACCAGGCGCTCGACGTCACGGCGCAGCAGCGGCTCGCCGCCGGTCAGGCGGATCTTCTTCACGCCGTGCGCGACGAAGAGGCGCGCGACGCGGACGATCTCCTCGAACGTCAGCAGCGACGAATGCGGCAGGAACGCGTAGTGCTTGTCGAACACCTCGCGCGGCATGCAGTAGCCGCAGCGGAAGTTGCAGCGGTCGGTGACCGAGATGCGCAGGTCGCGCAGCGGCCGCTGCAGCCGGTCGTGCAGCACTCCCGTCGGCGGCACGATCCGCTCGGGAACCACCGGAGCGCTCGCCTGGTAGCGCTGGTCGGCGATGGCGATGATCTTCTCGGCCATGCGTCGGATTGTGCCTCCGGCCCTCGCTCGCCGCCCTCGCGGGCGCCAGGGCTACTCGCCGCCGGCGGGCGCGGTCGGCGGGGCGGCGGGCTCGACGACGGTCGGCAGCGTCGCGGGCGACGCCAGTCGCCGCGCGCCTTCGTAGCGCTTCGCCCAGTACGCGAACGTCATGTCCTCGGTGCGGATGCTCGCGCCGCTGCGCGGCGCGTGGATGAAGCGGTTGGCGCCGACGTAGATGCCGACGTGCGAGAACGAGCGCCTGAGGGTGTTGAAGAAGACGAGGTCGCCCGGCTGCAGGTCGTCGCGCTTGACCGCGACGAAGCCCGGCGCCACCGCCTGCTCGTCGGCGCGCCGCGGCAGCACCATGCCGAGGCTCATCGCGAAGACGTGGCGCGTGAAGCCGCTGCAGTCGAACCCGGTCTCGACCGAAGCGCCGCCGCGGCGATAGCGGATGCCGACGAAGTCCATCGCCGCGACTGCCATCTCGCTCGTGCGCTCGTGCAGCTGGCGCAGCAGCGACACCGGCGCGCGCTGCTCGGCAGCCGCTGCGGGGGCGTCGGCAACGGCCTTGTCGACCGGCGCAGCGATGAGCGGCTCGGCACCATCGGGGGCGGCAAGCGCCGGAACGCCGGCGGCCGCGATCGCCATCGTCAGCGCCGCCGCGCTTCGCGAGAGCGCGCGTCCGGCGCAGGCGGGAATTCGCATGGGCGCGCAGCATAGGCGAGCGGCGACAAGGCCGTCAATCGTCGATACCTTGCCTTACGCCCGGGCGGGAGAGGGCGCGGGAGCCCTCAGCGGGTCGGCGCGCGGGCCGCTGCGCTATCGTGCGATCGAAGTCGAACCGCGGAGACGCGCCATGTTCCAGGCCTTGCTGCTCGAGAAGGACGCCGCCGGCTTCCGTGCTGCGGTGAAGAGCGTCGAGGATGCCGCGCTTCCCGAGGGCGACGTGCTCGTCCGCGTCGAGCACTCGACGATCAACTACAAGGACGCGCTCGCGATCACCGACAAGGGACCGATCGTTCGCGCCTGGCCGATGGTCGCCGGGATCGACGGCGCGGGCACCGTCGTCGAATCGACGAACGCGCGCTGGAAGCCGGGCGACCGCGTCGTCCACAACGGCTGGGGCGTCGGCGAGACGCGCTGGGGCTGCCTCGCCGAGCGGGCGCGCCTCCGGGGCGACTGGCTCGTCGCGCTGCCGCCGTCGCTGACGACGCGCGACGCGATGGCGATCGGCACCGCGGGCTACACCGCGATGCTCAGCGTGCTCGCGATCGAGCGACACGGCGTGCGCGCCGGCGCAGGCGACGTTCTCGTCACCGGCGCGACCGGCGGCGTCGGCAGCATTGCGATCGCGCTCCTTGCGAAGGCGGGGCACCGCGTCGTCGCCGCGACGGGCAAGGCGAGCGAGGCCGCGTATCTGCGCGAGCTCGGCGCCGCGGACGTCGTCGACCGCGCGACGCTCGCTGCACCGGGCAAGCCGCTGCAGAAGGAGCGCTGGGCGGCAGTGATCGACGCCGTCGGCAGCCACACGCTCGTCAACGCGCTCGCGCAGACGCGCTACGGCGGCATCGTCGCGGCGTGCGGCCTTGCCCAGGGCGCGGATCTTCCGGCGACGGTGATGCCGTTCATCCTGCGCGGCGTCACGCTCGCCGGCATCGACAGCGTGATGGCGCCACTGGCGCTGCGTGAGCAGGCCTGGCGGCGGCTCGCGACCGACCTCGGTCCGCAGCAGCTCGACGTCGTCGCCGAGGAGATCGGCCTCGACGGCGCGATCGCCAAGGCCGGCGAGCTGCTCGCCGGGCGCGTCCGCGGCCGCGTCGTCGTGCGGCTCTGATCCGGCTCGGGCAACGTCAGCGGATCAGCTGCAGCAGCTGCTTGAACTTCGGATGCTGGCTCGTCCCGAGCCATTCGAAGATCACCATCTCGGTCGTCACGACGTCGGCGCCCATCCTGCGCGCGCGCTCGGTCGCGGCGAGGCGGTCGTGCGGACGCCGCGAGCCGATCGCGTCGAGCACCCACTTGACCGCGTGACCCGCCTCGATCAGGCCGGCCACCGTCTGCAGGACGCAGACGTGCGCTTCGCAGCCGGCGACGACGAGCGTGTCGCGGCCGGCCGGGAGGCGGCGCAGGAAGCCTTCCTCGCGCGGCGCCGAGAAGTGGAACTTGGCGAGCGTCGTGTCGCAGAGCGCGGCGACTTCGGGGACGAGCGGGCCGAGCCCTTCGGGATTTTCCTCGGTGCCGATGACGTGGATGCCGAGCTCGCGCGCGGCGGTCGCGAGCATGACGCAGCGCCGCACCACGTTCTCGCCCTCGTGGATCGCCGGCATCAGCCGCGTCTGCGTGTCGACGATGAGCAGCGTGCTGTCCTGGGGGTTGCAGAGAATCGCCATCGACCGCCTCCGTCGGATGGCGAATTGTGGGTCAATGCGATCGGCGTCGGCACAATCGAATGCCGCATGTCGAGGAGAAGCCGATGCTGATGAGCGCCGCCGAGTACCGCGAGTCGCTGCGCCGCCGTTCGCCGCGCGTCTTCGTCGACGGCGCGCGGATCGAGAGCGTCGCCGATGCGCCGCAGCTCGCGCCGGGGATCAACGCCGTCGGCGTCAGCTACGACCTGGCGCTGCGCGAGGAGCTCGCGCCGATCATGCTCGCCGAGCAGGCGTCGAGCGGCAGGACGGTCAACCGCATGCTCCACGTCGACCGCTCGAGCGCCGACCTGCTCAACAAGCTCGAGGCGGTGCGCGTGCTCTGCCAGGAGACCGGCTGCGGCCAGCGCTACCTCGCGCACGACGCGTTCAGCGCGGTCGTGCAGGCCACCGCGCGCATCGACGCCGACCGCGGGACGCGGCACGGCGAGCGCTTCACCGCCTGGATGCACGACTTCCAGGACCGCGACCTCGCGGTCGG
>JASLGD010000284.1 GCA_030150305.1 Caldimonas sp.
GCCACCGGCATCTACGTCTCGGTCGCCGACACCCTCGCCGGCTGGGCGGCGCGCAACGGCTGCGCCGCGACGCCGCTGTCGGAGACGCTGGCGCCTCGGCCCGGCGTGCACGATGGCACGAGCGTCGTCCGCCTGCGCTACCGCGACTGCCGCGGCGGCGGCGCGCTCGAGCACCTCGAGGTCGTCGGCAACGGCCACTACTGGCCGCGCGGCGACGTCTACGCGAGCGGCGCCGTCGTCGGCGGCGTCATGAGCCGCCAGCTCGCGACCGACCAGACGATCGTCGACTTCTTCGCCGCGAACGGACGCTGATGCGCGACCGACCGTCGCGCTAGCCCGGGCTCGGTCGGGTCTTTCCCGCGCGTCCGCGCGCCGCCGTATCCTCGGCGGCTCGCACGATGCGAGGCGCCGCATGAGCTCTCTCTTCCAACCGTTTCGCATCGGCGAGCTCGCCCTCGCAAACCGCATCGTCATCGCGCCGATGTGCCAGTACTCGGCGAGCGAAGGCTCAGCGGGCGACTGGCACCTGATCCACCTCGGCCACCTCGCGCTCTCGGGTGCCGCGATGCTGATCCTGGAAGCGACCGCGGTCTCGCCCGAGGGGCGCATCACCGCCGCCGACCTCGGCCTCTACAGCGACGCCAACGAGGCGGCGCTCGCGCGCGTCCTCGCCGCGGTGCGCGCGAACTCGCCGATCGCCGTCGGCATGCAGCTCGCGCACGCCGGCCGCAAGGGCTCGAGCCGCGCGCCGTGGGAGGGCGGCGCGCAGGTGCCGATCGGCGAGCCGGGCGGCTGGCGCACGGTCGCGCCGTCGCCGCTGCCGCATGCCTCGGGCGAGCAGCCGCCCGAGGCGCTCGACGCAGCCGGGCTGCAGAAGATCCGCGACGACTTCGCCGCCGCGGCGCGGCGTGCCGCGCGGCTCGGCATCGACGGCGTCGAGATCCACGCCGCGCACGGCTACCTGCTGCACCAGTTCCTCTCGCCGCTCGCCAACGCGCGCACCGACGCGTACGGCGGCAGTCTCGAGAACCGGATGCGCTTTCCGATCGAGATCTTCGACGTCGTGCGCGAGGCGTTCCCGCACGACAAGCCGGTGTGGGCGCGCATCTCGGCGACCGACTGGGTCCCGGGCGGCTGGGACATCGAGGGCACGGTCGCGCTCTCGCGCGCGCTGAAGGCGCGCGGCTGCGCCGCGGTCCACGTCTCGAGCGGCGGCGTCTCGCCGCAGCAGAAGATCGCGCTCGGCCCCGGCTACCAGGTGCCGTTCGCGGCGCGCGTGAAGCGCGAGGTCGACGTCACGACGATCGCCGTCGGCCTCATCACCGAGGCCGAGCAGGCCGAGCAGATCGTCGCGAGCGGCCAGGCCGACGCCGTCTCGCTCGCCCGCGCGATGCTCTACGACCCGCGCTGGCCGTGGCACGCCGCGGCCAGGCTCGGCGCGCGCGTCGTCGCGCCGCACCAGTACTGGCGCTCGCAGCCGCGCGAATACAAGGACCTGTTCGAGAACGCGGCGTTCGGCGCGCGCTGAACGAAAGGAGATCAGATGAAGCTCAACCCGCTCGGCCGCACCGGCATCTTCGTCTCCGAGCTCTGCCTCGGCACGATGACGTTCGGCGGCGGCGACGAAGGCATGTGGGGAAAGATCGGCAAGCTGCAGCAGGACGACGCCGAGCGCATCGTCGGCGGCGCGCTCGACGCCGGCATCAACTTCATCGACACCGCCGACGTCTACGCCGGCGGCCGCTCGGAAGAGATCACCGGCCAGGCGCTCAAGAACCTGAAGATCCCGCGCGAGCGCGTCGTCGTCGCGACCAAGGTGTTCGGCGAGACCGGGCCCGGCGCCAACATGCGCGGTGCGACGCGCAGCCACATCGTCGCCGGCCTGCAGGCGAGCCTGCAGCGGCTGCAGCTCGACCACGTCGACCTCTACCAGATCCACGGCTTCGATCCGGCGACGCCGATCGAGGAGACGGTGCGCGCGCTCGACACGATGGTCGAGCACGGCCACGTCCGCTACGTCGGCGTCTCGAACTGGGCGGCATGGCAGATCGTGAAGGCGCTCGGCATCGCCGAGCGGCGCGGCCTCGCAAGGTTCGAGAGCCTGCAGGCGTACTACACGATCGCCGGTCGCGACCTCGAGCGCGAGCTGGTGCCGATGCTCAGGAGCGAAGGCCTCGGGCTCCTCGTCTGGAGCCCGCTCGCGGGCGGCTTCCTGAGCGGCAAGTACGGCCGCGACCGCCAGGGCGAGGCAGGCAGCCGGCGCACCGCGTTCGACTTTCCTCCGGTCGACAAGGAGCGCGCGTTCGACTGCATCGACGCGATGCGCGCGATCGCCGATGCGCGCGGCGTCTCGGTCGCGCAGATCGCGCTCGCGTGGCTGCTGCATCGGCCGGCGGTGACGAGCGTGATCATCGGCGCGAAGAACCCCGAGCAGCTCGCCGACAACGTCGCCGCGACCCGGGTCGAGCTCGGCGCCGACGAGCTCGCGCGGCTCGACGCGGTCAGCGCGCTGCCTTCCGAGTACCCGGGCTGGATGTTCACGCGCCAGGGCGAGGTGCGCACGAAGCAGCTCGCCGACGCGCGGCGTCCCGGCGCGGCGCGCTGACATGGGCACGCGCAGGGTCTGCGTCGTCACCGGCTCGTCGTCGGGAATCGGCGCCGCGACGGTCCGGCTGTACGCGAAGAACGGCTGGGACGTCGTCGTCAACTATTCGCGCGACGTCGCGCCCGCCGAGGCGGTCGCTGCCGACTGTCGCGCGCTCGGCGCCGCAGCGCTCGTCGTCCGCGCCGACGTCGCCGCCGACGCCGACTGCCGGCGGCTCGCGCTCGAGGTCGAGCAGCGCTTCGGCCGCGCCGACGTCCTCGTCAACAACGCCGGCACGACGAAGTTCGTCGCCGCCCGCGACCTCGACGGACTCGACGCCGCCGACTTCCAGCACATCTACGCGGTCAACGTGATCGGCGCCTACCAGATGGTGCGCGCGCTGCTGCCGCTGCTCGAGCGAAGCGGTGGCGGCGCGATCGTCAACGTCTCGTCGATCGCGTCGATGATGGGCACCGGCTCGTCGCTCGCGTACATGGCGAGCAAGGGCGCGCTCAACGCGCTCACGGTCGGGCTCGCGCGCGCGCTCGCGCCGCAGGTCCGCGTCAACGCGATCGCGCCCGGCCTCGTCGAGACGCCGTGGATGGCAAAAGGCCTCGGCGCCGAGCGCTATGCGGCGACCGTCGCCGGCTACCGCGCGCGCGCCGCGCTCGACGCGGTCATCTCGCCCGACGACGTCGCCGAGGCGGCGTGGTTCCTCGGCGCGTCGGCGGCGAAGACGACCGGCGAGGTGCTGCTGCTCGACGCCGGCCTGCGCCTGCGCCGCGACTGACGCCGCGGCGCGCGAAGCTGCGTCGCACCGCACGCGGCGTGCAGCTGCGACAGCCCCGCACGGCGCGAAGCTGCGTCGCAGCCGCGACAATCGCTTCGTGCTCCAGCCGACCGACGTCGTCCAGCCTGCGCGCTTCGGCCGCGCGATGCTCGCGCACTTTCCGCTCGAGCCCGGAACCACCTACCTCAACCACGGCACGGTCGGCGTCGCGCCGCTCGCCGTGATGCGCGCGCGCGCGGCCCTCCTCGACGAGATCGAGCGTCACCCGGCGCGCTTCATGATCCGCGAGCTGATGACGCTCGGCATGTCCGAGCCGCCCGCGGTGCCGCGCCTGCGCGCCGCGGCCGCGCGCGTCGGCGGCTTTCTCGGCGCCGCCGGCGACGGCATCGCGTTCGTCGACAACGCGACGAGCGCGATCAACGCGGTGCTGCGCTCGATCGCGCTCGCGCCGGGCGACGAGATCCTCGTCCACGACCAGGCGTACGGCGGCGTCGTGCGCGCGATCGCGTTCCACGCCGCCCAGCGCGGCGCGACGATGACGCGCTTCGCGCTGCCGTTCCCGGCGCGCGCGGCCGACGAGTGCGTCGCTGCGCTCGAGCGCGCGCTGACGCCGCGGACGCGCCTCGCACTGCTCGATCACGTCGCCTCCGAGACCGCGCTCGTCATGCCGCTCGCCGCGATGGCCGCGGCGTGCCGCAGCCGCGGCGTCGCCGTGCTCGTCGACGGCGCGCACGCGCCGGGCGCGATCGACGTCGACATCGAGTCGCTCGGCGTCGACTGGTACGCGGCCAACCTGCACAAGTGGGCGTTCGCGCCGCGGAGCTGCGGCGTGCTCTGGGCCGCGCCCGAGCGGCGCGAGGGATTGCATCCGGGCGTCATCTCGTGGGGAGTGACGACCGGAGACTGGCTGCGCGAGTTCGACTGGACCGGAACGCGCGATCCGTCGCCGTGGCTCGCCGCACCGGCGGCGCTCGACTTCATGCACGACGTCCTCGGCGTCGCCGCGATGCGCGCGCACAACCACGCGCTCGCGTGGCAGAGCGCGCTGCGGCTGGGCGAGCGCTGGGGCCGCGGCTGGACCACGCCCGAGTCGATGGTCGGCTGCATGGTCACGGTGCCGCTGCCCGAGCGCCTCGGCAGCGGCGACGCGGCGAACGCGCAGCGGCTGCGCGATGCGCTCTTCGAGCGGCACGCGATCGAGGTGCCGGTGATCGCGCGCGACGGCGCGCTCTGGGCGCGCGTCTCGATCCAGGTCTACAACGACGGCGACGACGTCGAGCGCTTCGCCGCCGCGATCGAGGCCCTCTAGCCACGGCATGAAGACGACTCCCCTGCGCAGGCGACTCGTGCTCCTCGCCGCGGCGGCGATCCTGCCGCTCGCGCTGATGTCGGGCGTCGCGCTCAACGCGCTCATCTCGCAGCAGCGGCGCCAGGCCGAGCAGTCGACGCTCGACCTCGCGCGCGCGCTCGCGACCGCGATCGACACCGAGCTGCGGCTCACCGTGTCGTCGCTGCAGTCGCTCGCGCTCACCGATCCCATCGCCTCCGCGCAAGCCGCCGACCTGCAGCAGGCGCACCAGTTCGCGCGCCGCGTCCTCGCGTCGCGCCCGGAGTGGCTCGCGGTCGTGCTCTCGGCTCCCGATGGCCGGCAGCTCTTCAACACCGGCCGCGAGTTCGGAACGGAGCTGTCGCCGACCGCCGAGCCCGAAAGCCTCGCCGAGGTCGTGCGCACGCGCGCCCCCGTCGTCGGCACGCTGCGGCGCGGTCCGCTGGATCGCTTCGGCATCCCGGTGCGCGTCCCGGTGCTGCAGGACGACGAGGTGCGCTACGTGCTGACGGCGGTCGTCCGTCCGGAGGCGATCCTGCGCGTCGTCCGCCAGCAGCGCATCCCGGAAGACTGGATCGTCTCGGTGTTCGACAGCAGCAACCTGCGCGTCGCCCGCTCGCGCGACCACGCCGAGCATCTCGGCGAGCCGCCCGCCGAATCGCTCCTCGCCTTGATGCGGGGGGCGCCGGGCAACGAGGCGATCGGCGAGACGTCGACGATCGAAGGCGTTCGCGTCAACACCGCGCTCGCGCGCCTGCACTCGACGCACTGGACGGTCGCGATCGGCATCCCGGCGTCGGTGCAGAAGACCGCGATGCTCGAGTCGCTCGTCGCCTACGGCGGCGGCATCCTGCTCTCGCTCGGCATCGGCGGCATGGCGGCGTGGCGGATCTCGCGCAGCATCGTCGAGCCGATCGGCCACCTGCGCGACTCGGCGCTCGCGCTCGGCCGCGGCGATCCGGTCGAGGACGCCGACGCCGACGTCAGCGAGGTCGAGGCGGTCTCCGACGCGCTCGTCGCCGCCGCGGCGCAGCGCCGCCAGAGCGAGGCCGAGCGCGAGCGGCTGCTCGACGCCGAGCGCGACGCCCGCGCCGCCGCCGAGCACGCCCAGGCGCGCCTGCGCCAGCTCGTCAGCGCCGGCGCGCTCCTCTCGCGCTCGCTCGAGGAGCAGACGGCGCTCGCCTCGATCGGCGCGGTGATCGTCCCCGACATCGCCGACGTCTGCCGGATCGACCTGCTCGACAAGAACGGCGTCCTGCAGCGCAAGCTCACGCGCCACGTCGATCCGGCGCGCGAGGCGGCGATGCGCGAGTTCGTCAGCACGCACGTGTCGGCGAGCGACTCGCCGGGATCGTTCACGTGGGCGATCGCGACCGGCAAGAGCTTCCTGACCAACCTCGGGCCGGCCGACGTCGAGCGCTTCAGCGACCCGGTGTTCCGCGACTTCGTCGTCGACTTCGGCCTGCGCTCGTTCTGCGTCGTGCCGCTCGTCGCGCGCGGCCGCACGATCGGCGCGATGTGCGCGCTGCAGGCGGGCTCGGGCCGGCGCTTCAGCGAGGAGGACGCCGCCGGCATCGTCGAGCTCGCGCAGCACGCGGCGCTCGCGCTCGACAACGTCCGCCTGTTCGGCGAATCGCGCGACGCGCTGCGCGAGGCCGAGGTCGCCAACCGCGCCAAGGACGAGTTCCTTGCGATGCTCGGCCACGAGCTGCGCAACCCGCTCGCGCCGATCGTGACGTCGCTCGAGGTGATGGCGCGCCGCGACGAGTTCGTCGACCACGAGCGCGAGGTCATCGAGCGCCAGGTCGAGCATCTCTCGCGGATGGTCGACGACCTGCTCGACGTCTCGCGCATCGCCTCGGGCAAGATCGAGCTGCGGCGCGAGCGCGTCGACCTGCGCGACGTCGTCGCGCGCGCGCTCGAGCTGACGCAGCCGCTGCTGCAGCACCGCCCCGCGGTCCACGTCCGCGTGCCGCAGGCGCCGGTCTGGGTCGGCGGCGACCCGGTGCGGCTGACGCAGGTCGTCTGCAACCTGCTCAACAACGCCGCCAAGTTCTCGTCGCCCGAGCAGCCGATCGTCGTCAAGCTGGAGGTCACGGCGGAGCAGGCGACGCTCGCCGTCATCGACCGCGGCGCGGGCATCGCGCCGGCGCTGCTGCCGCACGTCTTCGAGCGGTTCGTGCAGGGCGAGCAGCCGCTGCAGCGCGCCAGCGGCGGCCTCGGCCTCGGTCTCGCGATCGCGAAGAACCTGGTCGAGCTGCACGGCGGCACGATCGCCGCCGAGAGCGCGGGCGAGGGCCAGGGCGCGCGCTTCACGGTGACGCTGCCGCTCGCGACGAGCGACGCCAATGCCGTTCCCGCGCCGGCGAGCCACCGCCAGCAGCCGCACGGCCGCCGTGCGCGCATCCTCGTCGTCGACGACAACGAGGACGCGGGGCAGTCGCTCGCGCTGATCCTCCGCCTCGAGGGCAACGAGGTCGCGGTCGCGCGCGACGGCCAGGAGGCGCTCGCGCTGCTCGACGAGTTCGTCCCCGAAGCGGCGGTGCTCGACATCGGGCTGCCGAGGATGAGCGGCTACGAGCTGGCGGCGGCGCTGCGCGCCGATCCGCGCACGCGCGCGGCGGTGCTGATCGCGCTCACCGGCTACGGCCGCGGCCCCGATCGCCAGCGCGCGCTCGACGCCGGGTTCGACGAGCATCTCGTCAAGCCGGTCGAGCTCGACGCCTTGCTGACGACGCTGAATCGTCTGCTCGCCGACTCGGCTGCGGTCGCCGGATGACGGCGCCAGCGCGGCGCTAGCGGAGCGAGCGCAGCAGCGGCGCGAGGTCGAAGCGGCGCTCGGCGTCGAGCAGCGGCGCCCAGAGGTCGCCGACGGCGGCGACGCGCGCCGCCATGTTGAAAAGGTCGAAGTCGTCGATCCGCGCGCCGGCGTCGAGCTCGTCCCACGTCACCGGCGCCGACACGGTCGCGCGCGGCCGCGGTCGCGGCGAGTACGCCGAGGCGAGCGTGCGGCCCCACGCGTTCTGGTTGTAGTCGACGAGGACGCGGCCCTCGGGGCGCTTGGCGACCTTGTACTCGGCGGTGACGACGTCGGGGCGCAGCGCCGCGACCTCGAACGCGAAGCGCTTGGCGAAGCGCCAGACGTCCTTCTGCGTCGGGCCGCGGACGATCGCGACGTAGACGTGCAGGCCCTTCGATCCGGTCGTCTTCACGATCGGCCGCATGCCGAGCCCTTCGAGGCCGGCGCGCACGAGCCGCGCGGTCTCGACGACGCCCTGCCAGGTCGCGCCGGGCACGGGATCGAGGTCGAAGTGCAGATAGTCGGGGCGGTCGACGTCGTCGCAGCGCGCGTACCACGGGTTGAGGTCGATGCAGCCGAGGTTGACGACCCAGAGCAGCGACGCGAGGTCCTGGATCATCGGGAAGTCGATCACGTTGCCCGACGCGTGCGCGATCGAGCACGTCTCGATCCACTCGGGGCGCGGCGACGGCGCGCGCTTCATGAAGAACGGCTCGCCGTCGGCGCCGTCGGGATAGCGCTTCATCACCATCGCGCGGTCGGCGACGTGCGGCAGCAGGACGTGGGCGACGTCGGCGTAGTACTGCAGCAGGTCGCGCTTGGCGACGCCGAGCGCCGGCCAGAACGGCTTGTCGAGATTGGTGAGGCGGACCTGGCGATCTCCGATTGCAACGATCGCGTCCCTGCCGGTGGGGATGCGGGTGCCGAACGGCTGCGCCGTCGCCGCGCCGCCCGTGCGTCGCCGCCGCGCCCCAACCCCGGTGCGCGGTGCGCGCGACGGCTTCGAAGGATGGTGCTCGCGCGTCGCGGCGCCGGAGCTGCGCTCGCCCGTCGTGCTCGTCTCGTCGCCGATCGGCGGCGCCGTGCGGGATCGCGGCATGGTCGCGCAAGGATACGCGGCGCGAGCCGCTGCCGCGAAGCGCCTAGACTGCCGCGGATCGGGAGGCACGATGAAGAACGCCAGCAAGCTCCGCTTCGAGACGCTCGCGGTCCATGCCGGCCACGGCGTCGACGCCGCGACCGGCGCGGTGACGCCCGCGATCCACCTCTCGACGACGTTCGAGCGCGCCGCCGACGGCTCGTATCCGCACGGCTACGTCTACGCGCGCAACCACAACCCGAACCGCAACGGCCTCGAGGAGGCGCTCGCCGCGCTCGAAGGCGGCGCCGCGTGCGCCGCGTTCGCATCGGGTCTCGCCGCGGTGACGGCCGTCCTCCAGGGCCTCGCACCTGGCGATCACGTCGTCGCGCCGAGCGACATCTACCACGGCACTGCGAACGTGCTGAAGCACGTGTTCGAGAAGTGGCGCGTCGACGCGACCTTCGTCGACATGACGAGCGTCGACGCGACCGCGGCGGCGATGCGGCCCGAGACCAAGATCGTCTGGATCGAGACGCCATCGAACCCGCTCCTGCGCTGCGTCGACATCGAGGCCACGGCAGCGCTCGCGCATCGCCGCGGCGCGCGCGCGGTGTGCGACAACACGTTCGCGTCGCCGGCGCTGCAGCGGCCGCTCGCGCTCGGTTGCGATCTTGCGGTGCACGCGACGACGAAGTACCTCGGCGGCAGGAGCGACGTGCTCGGCGGCGCGGTCGTCGCCCGCATCGACGACGCCGCGTTCGCCGACGTGCGCACCGCGCAGCTCTACGGCGGCGGCGTGCCGTCGCCGTTCGACTGCTGGCTCGTGATGCGGAGCCTCCCGACCCTGCCGGCGCGGATGCAGACGCACTGCGCCAACGCGCGCCGCGTCGCCGAGTTCCTGCGCGCGCACGCGCAGGTCGCGGCGGTGCACTATCCGGGCCTCGACGACAGCACGTTCCACGCGCTCGCCAAAAGGCAGATGCGCGACTTCGGCGGCATGCTGTCGTTCGAGGTGAAGGGCGGCAAGGACGCAGCGATGGCGGTCGCGGCGGCGGTCGAGATCTTCACGCGCGCGACGAGCCTCGGCGGCGTCGAGAGCCTGATCGAGCACCGCGCGTCGATCGAAGGCCCCGAGAGCAAGACGCCGCAGGGGCTGTTGCGCGTCTCGGTCGGCCTCGAGCATCCCGACGACCTGATCGACGACCTCGCGCAGGCGCTCGCGCGCGCCGTCTGAGCGGCGCGATGCGGGTGCCCGACGAGCGATCGCGGTCCCCCGCCGCAGCGCGCGTGCGCGCCGCGCTCGCCCTCGTCGTCGTCGCGCAGTGGCTCGGCACGTCGCTCTGGTTCAGCCCCGCGGGCGCCGCGGAAGGATTGATGGCGCGGCTGCACATCGGCGCCGCCGCGTTCGCCTGGTTGATCGCGGCGACGCAGCTCGGCTTCATCGCCGGCACGTTCGGCTTCGCGGCGACCGGCACCGCCGACCGCTTCGCGGCGAGCCGCATCTTCACGACGAGCTGCATCGTCGGCGCCGCGGCCAACGCGGCCCTCGTCGCTCCCGGAGTCGAGTTCGCGACCGCGTGGGCGATCCGCTTCGTCGTCGGACTGTCCCTCGCGGGCATCTACCCGCTCGGCATGAAGATGATCGTGCAGTGGGTCGGCGCGCGGCCGGCGGTTGCGCTCGCCTGGCTGGTCGGCATGCTGACGCTCGGCACCGCGATGCCGCACGGCGTGCGTGCCGGCGACGCGGCGTGGCCGTGGCAGGTCGTCGTCCTCGCGTCTTCGGCGCTCGCCGTCGTCGGCGCCGTCCTCGTCCATCTGCTCGGCGACGGCCCGCATGGCGCGCCGCCGTCGCGCGGCCGGCTCGGCATCGCGACCGGCGTTCGCGGCGTGCGCGCCGCGTTCGCGGTGCCTCGGTTTCGCGCCTCGGCACTCGGCTACTTCGGTCACATGTGGGAGCTGTACGCGTTCTGGAGCGTCGTGCCGTGGCTCGCCGCGCCCGTCGTCGCCGAGCTCGCGCGCGGCGGCGCGCGGATCTCGGTCGCGCTGCTCAGCTTCGTCGTCATCGGCGCCGGCGCGCTCGGCTGCATCGCCGGCGGGCAGTGGAGCCGCCGCATCGGCAGCGCGCGCGTCGCCGCGCTCGCGCTCGCCGGCTCCGGCGCGATGTGCATCGTCTATCCGCTGCTCGCGGACGCGGCGCCCGCGATCCGCGCCGCGGCGCTCGTCTTCTGGGGCGTGTGCGTCGTCGCAGACTCGCCGCAGTTCTCGGCGATGTCGGCCGAGAACGCGCCGCCCGAGTGGCTCGGCAGCGCGCTCGTCGCGCAGAACGGGATCGGCTTCGCGATCACGGTCGTGAGCATCGTGATGCTCGCGCACGCGCTGCCGCCGTTGGGCACGGCCGCGGTGTGGCTGCTCGCGCCGGGACCGCTGCTCGGCCTCGTTGCGCTGCGTCCCCTGCTCGTGCGCCGAGGCGACGCGGTCGGCGCGCCCGGCTGATCCGCGGCGGCAGCGCCGTGCGCGCTGCCGGCCGACGGCGGCGATCGCTCCCTCGCCGTTGATGCGGCCTTGACCGGCGCGGCGCGGGATTTAGCGCCGTCTTGACACCGCCGTTCCTAGCATCCCCGACGGCTGCGGAGCTATCTCGATGGACCTCGTCTACCTCGCCCTGTTCGCCGTCTTCTGGCTGCTCGCCGCCGGCATGGCCGCCGGCTGCGCACGCCTCGAGCGGGGCCGGTCGTGAGCGGCATGCTCGTCCTCGGCGCGCTGGTCTCGGCGGGCCTCCTCGTCTACCTCGTCGCGGCGCTGCTCGCGCCGGAGAAGTTCTCGTGAACGCGCACGCGTGGACCCTGCTCGGCGTCTATCTCGTCGTCCTGACGGCGCTCGCGGTGCCGCTCGGCCGATACATCACGCTGGTCGTCGAGGGGCGCCTGGGCTTCGCGACGCGCGTCGAGCGCCCGCTCTATCGCGTCTGCGGCATCGACGCCGCCGACATGAGCTGGCTCGGCTACACGCTCGCGATCCTGCTCTTCAACGGCATCGGCGTGCTCGTCGTCTACGCATTGCAGCGGCTACAGGCCTGGCTGCCCCTCAACCCGCAGGCCTTGGCGAACGTCTCGCCCGATTCGTCGTTCAACACCGCGGTGAGCTTCGCGACCAACACCGACTGGCAGGGCTACGGCGGCGAGTCGACGATGTCGTACCTGGTGCAGATGCTCGGACTCGCGGTGCAGAACTTCTTCTCCGCGGCGACCGGCATCGCGGTCGTCATCGCGCTGGTCCGCGGCCTCGCGCGCCACAGCGCCGACGGGATCGGCAATGCGTGGGTCGACCTGACGCGGATCACGCTGTGGCTGCTGCTGCCGCTGTCGCTCCTGATCGCGATCGTCGAGATCCAGCAGGGCGGGATCCAGAGCTTCGCCGCGACTGTCGACGCGAAGACGGTCGAGACGGTGGCCTACCAGGAAGCGAAGAACGGGCCCGATGGCCAACCGCTGAAGGACGCGCAAGGCAACCCCGTGCTCGAGGACAAGACGACCGACAAGCAGCAGATCGCGATGGGCCCGGTGTCGTCGCAGGTCGCGATCAAGATGGTCGGCACCAACGGCGGCGGCTTCTTCAACGCCAACGCCGCGCATCCCTACGAGGACCCGACGCCGCTCGCGAACTTCGTGCAGATGGTGTCGATCTTCCTGATCGGCGGCGCGCTCTGCTTCACGTTCGGCCGCATGGTCGGCGACATGCGCCAGGGCTGGACGGTGTACGTCGCGATGGCACTGATGTTCGTGGTCGGCGCGATCGCCGCGATCCACTACGAAGCGCAAGGCAACCCGCAGCTCGCCGCGCTCGGTGTCGACGCAACGACGAGCGCAATCGCGCCTGGCGGCAACATGGAAGGCAAGGAGGTGCGTTTCGGCGTCGCCGACTCGGCGCTCTTCGCGACGATCACGACCGACGCGTCGTGCGGCGCCGTCAACAGCTTGCACGACTCGTACACGCCGCTCGGGGGCATGGTCCCGCTCGTCGACATGCAGCTCGGCGAGGTCATCTTCGGCGGGGTCGGCACGGGCCTGTACGGCATGCTCGTGTTCGCGATCATCGCCGTCTTCATCGCCGGCCTGATGATCGGCCGAACGCCCGAATACCTCGGCAAGAAGATCGAGGCGCACGAGATGAAGATGGCGTCGATCGCGATCCTCGTGACGCCGCTGCTCGTGCTGATCGGAACGGCCGTCGCGGTGATGGTCGAGCCGGGCCGCGCCGGCGTCGCCAACCCGGGCGCGCACGGCTTCTCCGAGATCCTGTACGCGTTCACGTCGGCGGCCAACAACAACGGCAGCGCGTTCGCGGGACTGTCGGCGAACACGCCGTTCTACAACGTCGCCACCGCAGTCGCGATGTGGTTCGGCCGCTTCGGCGTGATCGTGCCGGTGCTCGCGATGGCCGGCTCGCTCGCGGCGAAGAAGCGCCTCGCCGTGACGGGCGGGACGATGCCGACGCACGGCGCGCTCTTCGTCGCGCTGCTGATCGGCGTCGTGCTGCTGGTCGGGCTCCTCAACTACGTTCCTGCGCTGGCGCTCGGCCCCGCCGTCGAGCAGCTGACGCTCTGGAAGTGACAGCCATGACGCGCAAGACCTTCACCCTGTTCGACCCGGCGCTGATGCGGCCGGCGATCGCCGACGCGTTTCGCAAGCTCGATCCGCGCGCCCAGTGGCGCAACCCGGTGATGTTCGTCGTCTGGGCCGGCAGCGTGATCACGACGCTGCTGTGCATCCAGGCGTTCACCGGCAACGGCGAGGCGCCGGCCGGCTTCATCCTGGGCATCGCGCTGTGGCTGTGGTTCACGGTGCTGTTCGCCAACTTCGCCGAGGCGCTCGCCGAAGGCCGCAGCAAGGCTCAGGCGGCGTCGCTGCGCAGCCTCAAGAAGGAGACGTGGGCGAAGCTCCTCGCGGAGCCGTTCCACGGCGCGAGGTGGCACCCGATCGAGTCCGGCGAGCTGCGCGCCGGCGCCGTCGTCCTCGTCGTCGCCGGCGACCTGGTCCCCGCCGACGGCGAGGTGATCGAAGGCGTCGCGTCGGTCGACGAGAGCGCGATCACCGGCGAATCGGCGCCCGTGATCCGCGAATCGGGCGG
The DNA here is from genome assembly GCA_030150305.1 of Caldimonas sp. GTDB lineage: Bacteria > Pseudomonadota > Gammaproteobacteria > Burkholderiales > Burkholderiaceae_C > Schlegelella_A. The sequence goes on from JASLGD010000284.1 coordinate 13,710, forward strand.
CGACTTCTCCGCAGTCACCGGCGGCACCAAGGTGCTCTCCGACTGGATCGTCGTGCGCGTCACCGTCAATCCGGGCGAGACCTTCGTCGACCGCATGATCGCGATGGTCGAGGGCGCGAAGCGGCAGAAGACGCCCAACGAGATCGCGCTCACGATCTTTCTCGTCGCGCTGACGATCGTGTTTCTCGGCGTGACCGTGACGCTGCTGCCGTTCTCCGTCTACAGCGTCGACGTCGCCAAGGCCGGCATTCCGGTGTCGGTCACCGCGCTGACCGCGCTCCTCGTCTGCCTGATCCCGACGACGATCGCCGGGCTGCTGTCGGCGATCGGCGTCGCCGGCATGAGCCGGATGATGCAGGCCAACGTGATCGCGACCTCGGGCCGCGCCGTCGAGGCCGCCGGCGACGTCGACGTGCTGCTGCTCGACAAGACCGGCACGATCACGCTCGGCAACCGCCAGGCCGCCGCGTTCATGCCGGCGCCCGGCGTGACCGAGCGCGAGCTCGCCGACGCGGCGCAGCTCGCGTCGCTCGCCGACGAGACGCCCGAAGGCCGCAGCATCGTCGCGCTGGCCAAGCAACGCTTCAACCTGCGCGCGCTCGAGCTGGCCGGCCTGCATGCCGAGTTCGTCCCGTTCACGGCCCAGAC
>JASLGD010000517.1 GCA_030150305.1 Caldimonas sp.
CAGCCGCCTGCCGCCGCCCTGAACCGGCGGCGCGCCGCTATTCGGCGGCGACGACGATCATCTGCACCCGCTCGAGGCCTTCGTAGACGTCGAGGCCGAGCCGCCACGCGAGGCGCACGCGGTCGGCGATCGGCTCGCTGCGGCCGAACCAGATCGCTTCGCGCGGAACGCCGCCGACGCGCAGCGCGAGCCGCAGGTGCTTCTCGCCGACGAGCTTCTGCGCGACGACGTCGACGGTGTCGCAGAAGAGCGGCGCGTCGAACGCCGCGCCCCACACCTGGCCGTCGAGCAGGCGCACCGTCGCCGGGTCGAAGTGCGCGGCGTCGAGCGGACCGTCGTGGACGACCGTGCGCTCGGCGGCGCTGCTGCCGAGCGCTTCCGCGGCGACCTGCTGCAGCGCCTCGCGAAACGCGTCGAGGCCGGCACGCTCGATCGTGCAGCCGGCCGCCATCGCGTGGCCGCCGAAGCGAAGCAGCAGACCCGGCTGTCGCTTGCTGACGAGGTCGAGCGCGTCGCGCAGGTGGAAGCCCTCGATCGAACGTCCCGAGCCCTTGAGGGTGCCGTCGCGGCCGAGCGCGAACACGAACGTCGGCCGATGCAGCCGGTCCTTGAGGCGCGACGCGACGATGCCGACGACGCCTTCGTGGAACGACGGGTCGAAGACGGCGAGCGCGGGATCGAGCGCGCCGGTGAGCGCGAACGCGCGCTCGACCTCGGCGTCGGCGTCCGCGCGCATTCCCGCCTCGACGGTGCGCCGTTCGCGGTTGATCTCGTCGAGCAGCTTCGCGAGCTCGTGCGCGCGGCCGACGTCGTCGGCGAGCAGGCATTCGATGCCGAGCGTCATGTCGGCGAGGCGGCCGGCGGCGTTGAGGCGCGGACCGATCGCGAAGCCGAAGTCGGCGGCGCTCGCCTGGCGCGGATCGCGACCGGCGACAGCGAACAGCGCCGCGACCCCCGGCTGCATGCGGCCGGCGCGGATCCGCTTCAGCCCCTGCGCGACGAGGCAGCGGTTGTTGCGGTCGAGACGGACGACGTCGGCGACCGTGCCGAGCGCGACCAGGTCGAGCAGGGCATCGAGGCGCGGTTGCGGACGGCTTGCCGTCACGCGCGCGGCCGGGCTCGGCAGCGGCCCGGCGCCCGGCGCGTCGAACTCGCCGCGCTCGCGCAGCTCGGCGCGCAGCGCGAGCAGCACGTAGAACGCGACGCCGACGCCGGCGAGGTGCTTGCTCGCGAACGTGCAGCCCGGCTGGTTGGGATTGACGACGACGTCGGCTTCGGGAACGACGACGCCGTCGTCGCCGCGCGCCGGCAAGTGGTGGTCGGTGACGACGACCGCGAGGCCCGCCGCCTGCGCGTGCGCGACGCCGTCGACGCTCGCGATGCCGTTGTCGACGGTGACGAGCACCTCGGCGCCCTGCGCGATCGCGAGGTCGACGATCGCCGGCGTCAGCCCGTAGCCGTGGATGCGGCGATCGGGGACGACGTAGCACAACGTCGACCGCTCGGCGCCGAGCATCGCGAGGCCGCGCAGCATCACCGCACACGCGGTCGCGCCGTCGCAGTCGTAGTCGGCGACGACGCAGACGCGGCTGTGCGCGCCGATCGCGTCGGCGAGCAGCGTCGCCGCGTCGGCGGCGCCGAGCAGCGTCGACGGCGGCAGCAGCGTCGCGAGCGCGTCGTCGAGCTCGTCGGCCGCGCGCACGCCGCGCGCGGCGAGCAGGCGCGCGAGCAGCGGATGCAGCCCGGCCTGCTCGAGCGTCCACGCGGTGCGCGGCGGGACGTCGCGGGCGACGAGGCGGATCGGCGTCATCAGAGCGTCGCGAGGACGTCGCGCGCTGCCGGTCGTACGCCGCGCAACCGCTGCCAGAGCGTGCGCGGCCGCAGCGCGAAGCGCGCCGACGAGCGCTCGCCGCACAGCGTCAGCGCCGCCGCGGCGCCCGCCTGCGCGGCGTCGAGCAGGCGCGCGATCGCGCCGGCGTCGAGCGCGCGCCATCCGTCGGCCCACGCCGGCCAGTCGCCCGCGAGGAGCGGCGCGCGCAGCGCTGCAACGACCTCGGGCGCGTCGATCGGATCGACGGGCTGATGACGGCCGCAGCCGCTCAGCCAGAGCGAGTTGACGACCATCGCGCCGCGCTCCTCGCGGCGCTCGTTGACCTCGTGCGCGTGCAGGACGAGCTGCGCTTCGCTCTGCAGGCGACGGACGAGCGCCGCGGTCGCGCGCGGCGCGTCGGCGCGCGGCCCGAGCCACGGCTCGACGCTGCGCCCGACGACGCGGTCGAGCGACGCGGTCGCGAGCTGCGCGAGGTCGTCGCGCGCCGCGTACCAGCGGCCGGCGCTCCCCCACGCGACCTCGAAGCCTTCGCTTGCGAACAGCGCGCCGGTGCTGGCGAAGAGCGAGCGCGAGTCGCTCTCGTCGAGCGCGAGGAGGGCGGGGTCGAGCAGCGTCGCGCCTTCGCTCGCGAGCATCCAGTGGCTCGGCGTCAGCAGCGCCCACGCGTGCGTTCCGGTCGCGATGCCGTCGCTCGCTGCGGCGTGCGCCGCGAACGGCAGCAGGCCGTCGCCGCCGCGCCAGCGCCACGCCGCGGCGAGCGCGCGCTCGTGCGGCGGCGAGAAGCTCGCGGCGTCGCCGTCGTCGCGCGCTTCGGCCGTGAGCAGCGCGAGCAGGCGTTCGAGGTTCGGCAACGCGAGCGTGCCGAGCACCTGGCGGCAGGCGTCCGAGTCGTCGGCGGCGAACGGCACGAGCAGGTGCATGCGCGCGATTATCCGAGCGCGGTCGCGCGGCTTCGCGCGAGATGGGTCGGGTAGCATCGCCCCCGCGATGAACTGGCCCTACGAACTGCAGATCGGCTGGCGCTACACGCGAGCCGGCCGGGCCGGGCGCAGGAACCGCTTCATCTCGTTCATCTCGGGCGTCTCGATGCTCGGCATCGCGCTCGGCGTCGGCGCGCTCATCATCGTGCTGTCGGTGATGAACGGCTTCCAGAAGGAGGTGCGCGGCCGCATGCTCTCGGTCATCGCGCACGTCGAGGTGACCGAACCGGGCGGTGGCGCGCTGCCCGACTGGCGCACGACGGCCGCCGAGGCGCGCCGCAATCCCGAGGTCGTCGGCGCCGCGCCGTTCGTCTCGTCGCAGGCGCTGATCGTGCGCGGCGACGAGACGCGCGGCGTCATCGTCCGCGGCATCGACCCCGAAGCCGAGGCGACGGTGACGCCGCTCGCCGCGCAGCTGCGCTCGACGACGTTCGCGCGCCTCGTCCCCGGCGAGTGGAACGTCGTCCTCGGCGGCGAGCTGGCGCGTTCGCTCGGCGTGAGGAGCGGCGACAAGGTGACGATGGTGCTGCCGGGCGGCCAGGTCACTCCCGCCGGCATCGTTCCGCGCCTGCGCACGCTCACCGTCGCCGGCACGTTCGACGTCGGTCACTACGAGTACGACAGCACGCTCGCGCTCGTCGCGCTCGACGATGCGGCCAAGCTGTTCCGCACCGAAGGGCCGACCGGCGTGCAGCTGCGCCTGCGCGACCTCGACGACGCGCCGCTCGTCGCCGCGCAGCTCGCCGAGCGCCTCGGGCCGGCCGTCGACGTGCGCGACTGGACGAGCACCAACCGCAACTGGTTCTCCGCGGTGCAGATCGAGAAGCGCCTGATGTTCATCATCCTGACGCTGATCGTCGCGGTCGCAGCGTTCAACCTCGTCTCGACGCTCGTCATGACGGTGACCGACAAGCGCGCCGACATCGCGATCCTGCGCACGCTCGGCGCGACGCCGCGCTCGATCATGGCGATCTTCGTCGTCCAGGGCGCGGCGGCGGGGATCATCGGCACGCTCGCCGGCGTCGTGCTCGGCCTCGCCGTCGCGTTCAACATCGGCGTCATCGTGCCGTTCATCGAGCGGCTGCTGCACGTCACGTTCCTGCCGAGCAGCGTCTACCTCATCAGCCGGATGCCGAGCGATCCGCAGCGGGGCGACATCGTCCCGATCGCGGTGATCTCGCTCGTCCTCGCGTTCGTCGCGACGATCTACCCGAGCTGGCGCGCGAGCCGGCTGCAGCCCGCCGAAGCGCTGCGCTATGAGTGACGGCGCCGCCGCGACGGCGCGCGCCGGCGGCGACGACGTGATCGTCGCGCGCGCGCTGCACAAGCGCTTCGTCGAAGGCAGCGGCGGCTCGCGGATCGACGTCCAGGTGCTGCAGGGCGTCGAGCTGACGCTGCATCGCGGCGAGACGCTCGCGATCGTCGGCGCTTCGGGCTCGGGCAAGAGCACGCTGCTGCACCTGCTCGGCGGCCTCGAGGCACCGACCGCGGGCAGCGTCTTCCTCTGCGGCCGCGACTTCGCGTCGCTCGGCGCCGCCGCGCAGGGCGAGTGGCGCAATCGCCACCTCGGCTTCGTCTACCAGTTCCACCATCTGCTGCCCGAGTTCAGCGCAGTCGACAACGTCGCGATGCCGCTCAGGATCCGGCGCGTTCCGATTGCCGGCGCGCGCGAGCGGGCAGCGCAGGCGCTGCGGCAGGTGGGCCTCGGCGAGCGGCTGCTGCACCGGCCGTCGCAGCTCTCGGGCGGCGAGCGCCAGCGCGTCGCGATCGCGCGCGCGATGGCGGGCGAGCCCGACAGCGTCCTCGCCGACGAGCCGACCGGCAACCTCGACCGCGTCACCGCCGCCGGCGTCTTCGACCGCATGCTCGAGCTGACGAAGAGCCGCGGCACCGCGTTCGTCCTCGTGACGCACGACGAATCGCTCGCCGGCCGCTGCGACCGCACGCTCCATCTCGTCGGCGGCCGGCTCGTCGTCTGACGCGCCGGTCGCGTCGCTCAGCGCCAGTCGACGCCGCCGAAGCGGTCCTGGCCGAGCAGCGTGTAGTAGATCCCGATCGTGTTGCGCACCTGCTCGATTCCCGGCGCGCCCGGGATGCTCGCGTCGCGCCGGTTGCCGATGTAGCGGATCGAGACGGCGTGCTGGCGATGCAGGCGCCAGGTGAGCGCCGCGTCGAGGCGAAGGATGTTGTCGTGGCCGCCGCTCGTTCCCGAGGCGACCTTGCTGACGAAGTATTCGCGGCCGGTGAGGTCGAGCGCGAACCGGTCGCTGTGCGTCAGCCGCAGCGCGAGCAGCGCGTTCGGCGTGACGCCGTAGTTGTAGTCGCGGTCGCTCGTCGCGCCGTGCGCGCTGCCGACCGCGGTGTAGCCGACGCCGGCGAGCCCGCTGCCCTCGAGCGACCAGTCGCGCGCCAGCCACCAGTGGCC
>JASLGD010000557.1 GCA_030150305.1 Caldimonas sp.
GGACGGCCGGCCCTCCTCCTTTACTTACGCAAAACAGGGCGCCCTGCCGTCCCGATCCAAACGAGCACCACGTTTCACTGTCTCTGGTTCTCACTCCGGGCGCGGGGGGCGGGTGGCCGATTTACGGAAGTAAAGGAGGAGGTGGAGGGACGGATGTCCCGACACCGGGGGACATGGAGGAAATCGGCCACCGGCCCCCCGCGCCCGCGTGCGCCTCTAAACCGACTCGACGGTCAGTAGCGCAGGTCGAGCGTCATGACGTCGTTCTCGCGCTTCATCTGAAAGCGCGTGAGGAAGCTGTTGCCGAGCAGGATGTGCGACATCGGCGCCGGCACCACGGTCGCCTCGACGTTGTAGACCTGGACGTCGCCGATCCGCACCGACTCCAGCGTCGTCCGGAAGCTCGGGATGTCGCCGTTGGCCGTCCTGCTGATGCCGCGTTGCCCCTTCTTCCAGTCGATGCCGAGGCGGTCCGCCTCGTACTGGTCCATGGCGACGTTGGTCGCTCCGGTGTCGACGACGAATCGCACCGGCTTGCCGTTGATGAGGCCGGGCGCGTAGAAGTGGCCGCCGGCCTGGGCGATCAGGACGATCTGCTTGCCCGTGCCTTCGATGGCCTTGCCGCCGAGGTTGACCTGCGCGTCGCCGAGCCGCACCGTGAAGCGCTTGCCCTGCACCTCGACCACGGCGTCGTTGGCGGTGACCGAAACGAGGTGCACGCCGTCGACGGTCGCGCCGACCGCGACCGTGCGCGCCTTGCCGTCGATGACGAGGAGCGCGTTGTGGCCGAGGCTGCCGCCCATCGAGACGGTCTGCGCCGACGCGCTCGCGGCCGCGGCGGCGATCAGCGTCGCGACGAGCGCGCGCACGGCGCTCAGTCGCGAAAGTTGGTGAACGAGAGCGGCTGGTCGGCGAGCTCTTTGCGAATGAGCGCGATCGCGGCCTGCAGCTCGTCTCGCTTGGCCCCGCTCACCCGAACCGTGTCGCCCTGGATCGATGACTGCACCTTGAGCTTGCTCTGCTTGACCGTCGCCTGCAGCTTCTTCGCGGTCTCGGAATCGATGCCGCTCTTGACCACGAGCTCCTGCCGCACCTTGTCGCCGCCGATCTTCTCGACCTTGCCGGTGCGGTCGAGGAAGCGGGCGTCGACGTTGCGCTTGGCGAGCTTGGCCAGCAGGATATCGGACACCTGACCGAGCTGGAACTCGCTGTCTGCAAAGAGCGTGACAACCTTCTCTTTCAGCTCGACCCGCGCCGAAGAACCCTTGAAGTCGAACCGGGTGCCGATCTCCTTGCCGGCCTGATCGACGGCGTTCTTGACCTCGACGAGGTTGGGGTCGACGACGGCGTCGAAGCTGGGCATCTGAGAACCTTTCCGCGTGCGTGCGGTCACAGCGACGCGGGACGTTTTGGCGCCAGAATTCTCCCATGCAAATCGAGGCCGGGGTCAACCTCAAGCCTTACAACACCTTCGGTCTCCCGGCGGTGGCGAAGACGCTCGTGCGCATCGCGAGCGATGCCGATGTGCGCCGCGTCGTCGACGACCGCGAGCTCGGCCGCGCCGCCAAGTTCATCCTCGGCGGCGGCAGCAACATCATCCTGACGCGCGACATGCCGCAGGTCGTGCTCAAGGTCGAGGTGCGCGGCATGCGCATCGTCGAGGAGCGCGCCGACGCCGTCATCGTCGAGGCCGGCGCCGGCGAGAGCTGGCACGACCTCGTCGTCTTCACGCTCGAGCACGGCCATCCCGGGCTCGAGAACCTCGCGCTCATTCCGGGAACGGTCGGCGCCGCGCCGGTGCAGAACATCGGCGCGTACGGCGTCGAGCTGAAGGACCGCTTCGATTCGCTCGATGCCGTCGATCTCGTCACCGGCCGCAGCGTCACGCTCGGTCCCGGGATCTGCGCGTTCGGCTACCGCGACAGCGTGTTCAAGCATTCGCTCGCCGGCAGGAGCCTCATCACGCGGGTGCGGTTGCGCCTGCCGCGGCCCTGGCAGCCGGTGCTCGGCTACGTCGAGCTGCAGAAGAAGATCGCCGAGACCGGAATCGCCAACCCCGATGCGCGCCAGATCTTCGACTGGGTGTGCGCGATCCGCCGCGCCAAGCTCCCGGACCCGGAGCGCATCGGCAACGCCGGCAGCTTCTTCAAGAACCCGGTCGTGACGCCCGAGCAGTGCCGCGACATCATCGGCCGCGACCCCGAGATCGTTCACTATCCGATGCCCGACGGCAGCGTCAAGCTCGCCGCCGCATGGATGATCGACGCCTGCGGCTGGAAGGGAAAGACCGTGGGCCAGGCCGGCGTCTACGAGCGCCAGGCGCTCGTCCTCGTCAACCGCGGCGCAGCGATCGGCTCGGAGGTGATGACGCTGTCGCGCGCGATCCAGGAAAGCGTCTACGGACGCTTCGGCATCCGCCTCGAGCACGAGCCGGTGGTCGTGTGACGCAGCGGCTGCTGCGCGCGCCGGCCGCCACGTCCGGCTCGTCAGCGCGCTCGCGGTGCCCGGCTGGCAGGCGTGGGATCTGACGGCAGCGGCGACGGCGGTGGTTCCGGCGGCGACGGCGATTGACGCGCGTCGCGCGCGACGCTAGTCGCCTTCGCGATCGCTGCCCAGGCGCGGCAGCGCCGAGCCCGACCCGACGCTCAACAGGCCCGCTTTCGCGTAGGTCACGAGCTTCTCGCGCGTGTCGGCGATGTCGAGGTTGCGCATCGTCAGCTGCCCGATCCGGTCCTGCGGCGAGAAGCTCGACGCACCTTTCTCCATCGTCAGCCGCTCGGGCTTGTAGCTGAGGTTGGGCGACTCGGTGTTGACGATCGAGTAGTCGTTGCCGCGCCTGAGCTCGATCGCCACCTCGCCCGTGATCGCGCGCGCGACCCAGCGCTCGGCGGTCTCGCGCAGCATGATCGCCTGCGGGTCGAACCAGCGCCCCTGGTAAAGGAGGCGGCCGAGCCGGCGGCCGTGGTCGCGGTACTGCTCGATCGTGTCCTCGTTGTGGATGCCGGTGACGAGACGCTCGTAGGCGATGAAGAGGAGCGCCATCCCGGGCGCCTCGTAGATGCCGCGGCTCTTGGCCTCGATGATCCGGTTCTCGATCTGGTCGCTCATGCCCAGGCCGTGGCGACCGCCGATGCGGTTCGCGTCGAGCATCAGCTGGACGAGATCGCGGTGCTCGACGCCGTTCAGCGCGACCGGGCGGCCTTCGTCGAAGCGCACGGTCACCGTCTCGCGGGCCACCTCGACGTCGTCCTTCCAGAACGCGACGCCCATGATCGGCTCGACGATCGTCATGCCGGTCGCGAGCTGCTCGAGGTCCTTCGCCTCGTGGGTCGCGCCGAGCATGTTCGAGTCGGTCGAGTACGCCTTCTCGGCCGACTCGAACATGCTCGGCGCGACCCACGAGGCGAAGGACCTCGGGCAGCTCGCGACCGGCATGACGATCGGCGAGCCGATCATGGGCGTCGCGTTCTGGAAGGAC
>JASLGD010000290.1 GCA_030150305.1 Caldimonas sp.
GGACGACCTGCTGTTCGCATGGCGCGTCGCGAAGTACGTGAAGTCGAACGCGATCGTGTTCTGCGGCAACGGCATGACGCTCGGCGTCGGCGCCGGCCAGATGAGCCGCGTCGATTCCGCGCGCATCGCGAGCATCAAGGCACAGAACGCGGGCCTTACGCTGGCCGGCTCGGCCGTCGCGTCGGATGCGTTCTTCCCGTTCCGCGACGGTCTCGATGTCGTCGTGGCGGCAGGCGCGACCTGCCATGCGAACAGGAGGTCGCGCGCTACGTCAAGAGCAACGCGATCGTGTTCTGCGCCGGCGGCATGACGCTCGGCGTCGGCGCCGGCCAGATGAGCCGGATCGACTCGGCGAAGATCGCCGCCATCAAGGCCGAGGCAGCCGGCCTCTCGCTCGCCGGCTCGGCGGTCGCGAGCGATGCGTACTTTCCGTTCCGCGATGGCCTCGACGTCGTCGTCGACGCCGGTGCCGCGTGCGTCGTCCAGCCCGGAGGGTCGATTCGCGACGAGCAGGTGATCGCCGCCGCCGACGAGCGCGGCATCGCGATGGTGTTCACCGGCGTGCGCCACTTCCGCCACTGAAGGCACCGGGCACGCCGGCGCGATGACGCTTCCGGAAGCGGCAGGGCTCGCGCTGGCGTTCATCGCCCGCCTCATCACCGGCGCACAGGGCCACTGGCACGGCTCGACGCCGAAAGCCGAGCAGCGCATCTACTTCGCCAACCACCAGAGCCACTTCGACTGGGTGCTGATCTGGGCGGCGCTGCCGCACGACCTGCGCGCGGCGACGCGGCCGATCGCGGCGCGCGACTACTGGACGAAGACGCCGTTCAAGCACTGGCTGACGCGCGAGGTCTTCAACGCCGTCTACGTGACGCGCCAGCGCGGCGGCGACGGGACGAGCGCCGACGAGGATCCGCTCGAGCCGCTGCTCGAGGCGCTGCGCCACGGCGACTCGCTCGTCATCTTCCCCGAGGGGACGCGCGGCAACGCCGCCGACCCGGCGCCGTTCAAGTCGGGCCTGTACGCGCTCGCGCAGGCGTTCCCCGAGGTGCCGCTCGTTCCGGCGTGGATCGACAACGTGCAGCGCGTCATGCCCAAGGGCGAGGTCGTGCCGGTGCCGATCCTGTGCACGGTCGTCTTCGGTCCGCCGATCGCGCTCGCTCCGGACGAAGAGCGGCGCGCGTTCCTCGACCGCGCGCGCGCCGCGGTGATGGCGCTGCGCGAGGTCGCGTGATGGGCGTGCAGCGCGCGAACGGATGATGGGCGAGCTGCGCGCGCTCACGGTCAGCCAGCAGGTCGGGCTGCTGTTCGTCGTCCTCTTCGGCCTGCTCGCGATCGCGACGATCGTCGGCTTCGGCAAGTCGCTGCGCGACATGACTCCCGAGCAGACGGCGGTGCGCGAGCGTGTCGCGCGCGAGCTGCGCGCGCTCTGGATCGCCGCGGTCGCATTCTGGATCGCATGGGTCTCGGGACCGATCGGCTCGATGCTCCTGTTCGGCCTCGTCTCCTTCCTGACGCTGCGCGAGCTCGTCTCGCTCACCCACACGCGCCGCGCCGACCACCGCAGCCTCCTGCTCGCGTTCTTCGTCGTCCTGCCGCTGCAGTACGTGCTCGTCGGCATGCGGCTGATCAACGCGTTCACGGTGTTCATCCCGGTCTACGTCTTCTTCGCGATTCCCGTCATCAGCGCGCTCGCCAACGACCCGTTCCGGTTCCTCGAGCGCACGGCGAAGATCCAGTGGGGCGTCACGGTCACCGTCTACGGCCTCAGCCACGCGCCGGCGCTGCTGCTGCTCGATCTGCCGCGCTACCGCGAGCGCGGCGCGTTCCTCGTCTTCTTCCTCGTCTTCGCCGTCGTCGCGGCGCAGGTCGGCGAGGAGATCGCGTCGCGGCGGCTGCGACGTCGGCCGGTCGCGCGCGCGATCAGCCGCTCGTTCTCCTGGCCGGCGTTCGGCGTCGGCGTCGGTGCCGCGGCGCTCGTCGGCTTGCTGCTCGACTGGATCACGCCGTTCGATCCACTCGCCGCGATGGCGATGGGTGCGATCGCGGGCGCCGCCGGCATGCTCGGCGCGTTCGTGCTGCAGGCGCTCAAGCGCGACGCCGGCGTGCGCAGCGCGACCGGCGCGTCGTCGGTGACCGGAGCGGTCGGCCTTCTCGACCGACTCGCGCCGCTCTGCTTCGCCGCACCGGTCTTCTTCCACTCGGTGCGCGGCTATTTCGGCATCTGATCGCGCCCGCTGCCCGGCGACGGGCGCGCGATCGGTTCCAATGCACGCCATGCGCGTTCTCGGCATCGACCCCGGCCTCCGCACGACGGGCTTCGGCGTCGTCGACTGCGACCGCGGCCGGCTCGCGTACGTCGCGAGCGGGACGATCCGCACCGGCGCCGTCGCGCTCGCCGACCTGCCCGGTCGGCTCAAGGTCATCTTCGACGGCGTGCGCGAGATCGCTTCGCGCTATTCGCCGACATGCGCTTCGGTCGAGATCGTCTTCGTCAACGTCAATCCGCAGGCGACGCTGCTGCTCGGCCAGGCGCGCGGCGCGGCGCTGTCGGCGCTCGTCGCCGGCGAGCTCGAGGTCGCCGAGTACACCGCGCTGCAGATGAAGCGCGCGATCGTCGGCCACGGCCAGGCGAAGAAGGAACAGGTGCAACAGATGGTGATGCGCCTGCTCGCTTTGCCGGCGCCGCCCGGGCCGGACGCCGCCGACGCGCTCGGACTCGCGATCTGCCACGCCCACGCCGCCGGCAGCTTCGCGGCGATCGGCAGGGCGGCGGCGCTTTCGCCGCGGACGTCGGGCCGCTACCGCAGCGGTCGCACGTACTAGCCCGCGCGGACTAGCCCAATAGTGCGCACGCCGCGGTGTCCCCCGCGGCCGTCGGGCAAGGGCGGCAGGCGACAATCGGCGCCCCATGCATGCGCTGTACGAGGATGGCGGCAAGTTCCACGCCGGCCGCGTGATGAGCGAGAGCGACACCTCGCTCCAGGTCGAGCTCGCCTCCGGCAAGCGCGCCAAGGTCAAGGCCGCCAACGTGCTGCTCCGGTTCGCGCACCCCGAGCCCGACGCGCTGCTGCGCGGCGCGGAGGCGGCGGCCGCCGAGATCGACCTCGACCTCGCGTGGGAGTTCGCGCCCGACGCCGACTTCGGCTTTGCCGAGCTCGCGCGCGACTACTTCGGTGCGAGCGCAGGAGCGGTGCAGGAAGCGGCGGCGCTCGTTCGCCTGTTCTCGGCGCCGCACTACTTCCGCCGGCTCGGCAAGGGGCGCTTTCGCAAGGCGCCGGCCGAGATCGTCAAGGCGGCGCTGCTCGGCATCGAGCGCAAGCGCCAGCTCGCCGCGCAGGTCGACGCGTGGGCCGAGCAGCTCGTCGCCGGCGAGTGCCCGGCTCAGGTGCGCGAGCAGCTCTACCGCATCCTCTTCAAGCCCGACAAGAACAGCGTCGAGTACAAGGCCGTCGTCGAAGCGGCGCGCCGCTCCGGGCGCTCGCCGCTCGACGTCCTGAAGGCCGCGGGCGCGATCGACTCGCCGTACGAGTTCCACTGGCGGCGCTTCGTGTTCGACGAGTTCCCGCGCGGCACCGGCTTCGCCGACGTCAGCGTGCCGAGCGCACCCGGCGACCTCGCGCTCGCGCCCGTCGCGGCGTTCTCGATCGACGACTCGGCGACGACCGAGATCGACGACGCGCTCTCGCTGCAGGGGCTCGGCAGCGGCCGCGTCACGGTCGGCATCCACATCGCCGCGCCGGCGCTCGCGTTCGCTCCCGCATCGCCGATCGGCCAGATCGCGCGCGACCGTCTCTCGACCGTCTACATCCCCGGCCACAAGCTGACGATGCTGCCCGACGCCGTCGTCGAGGCGTTCACGCTCGCCGAAGGTCGCGACGCCGCCGCGGTCTCGCTCTACGTCACCGTCGACGAGGCGACGTTCGCGACGATCGCGAGCGAGACGCGGCTCGAGCGCGTGCGGATCGCCGCGAACCTGCGCCACGACGTCCTCGAGGCGCAGATCGACGACGAGAGCATTGCCGCGGGCCTGCCGCCTTCGCTGCCGTTCGCCGCCGAGCTGACGTTCCTGCACGCGTTCGCGCGCTCGCTCAAGCAGCAACGCGAGCGCGTTCGCGGCAAGCCCGAGCACTTCGGCCGCGGCGACTACACGTTTCGCATCGACCGCGACGGCGATGCGCCGATCGGCGGCGACGAGCGCGTCGAGATCGTTGCGCGCAAGCGCGGCTCGCCGCTCGACCTGATCGTCGCCGAGGCGATGATCCTCGCCAACAGCACGTGGGGCGGCTGGCTCGCGGAGTGCGGCGTCCCCGCGATCTACCGCAGCCAGGCGAGCCTCGCGCCCGGCGTCAAGGTGCGCATGGGCACGCAGCCGGCGCCGCATGCCGGCATCGGCGTCGCGCAGTACGCGTGGTCGACGTCGCCGCTGCGCCGCTACGTCGACCTGGTCAACCAGTGGCAGATCGTCGCCTGCGCGCGCCACGGCCGCACCGCAGGGCTGGTCGCACCGTTCAAGCGCAAGGACACCGAGCTGCTCGCGGCGATCGCCGACTTCGACGCGTCGTACGCGGCGTACAACGCGTTCCAGGCGCAGATCGAGCGCTACTGGTCGCTGCGCTGGCTGCAGCAGAACGGCGTCGACGAGCTCGACGCGACGGTGATGAAGGACGGCCTCGTGCGCGCCGACGCGCTGCCGCTCGTCTTTCGCGCGGTCGGAAGCGAATCGCTCGCACGCGGCAGCGCGGTGCGCGTGCGCGTCGGCGCGATCGACCTGTTGACGCTCGATCTGGCGGCATCGGTCGTCGGCCGCAGCGAAGCCGCTGCGATCGCCGAGGCGGCCGAAGACGAAGACGACGAGCCGAGCGCCGGTCCGCTCGCGATCGCCGTCGACATCGCCGCGCCCGACGCCACCAGCGAGGCCGACCCGGTCGCCGCCGCACCCGCGTGAAGCTCGCGCTGCCGAAGAAGATCACGACGCTGCACGTCGCGCTCGGCGTCTCGCTCGCCGTCCACGGCGCGCTGCTCGGCGTGCGCTTCGTCGACCCCGAGGGCTTCAACCGCATGTTCGAGGACTCGCCGCTCGACGTCGTCCTCGTCAACTCGCGATCGAGCGAAGCGCCCGAGAAGGCGCAGGCGATCGCGCAGTCGAGCCTCGCCGGCGGCGGCGACGCCGCCGCGGGCCGTGCGACGTCGCCGCTGCCGCTGTCGGCGCTGACCGAGGTGGGCGACGCGCACGAAGACGCGAAAAAGCAGATCGAGCAGCTGCAGCAGTCGCAGCAGCAGCTGCTCGCGATCGTGCGCCGCGAGCTCGCGCTGCTGCCGCCGACCGACCCGTTGCGCGATCAGGGGACTCCCGAGGAGCGCGAGCAGGAAGACCGCCGCCGCCAGCTGATCGAGATGCTGGCCGAGATCGAGAAGCGCATCAACGAGGAGAATGCGCGGCCGAAGAAGCGCTACATCAGCCCGGCGACGCGCGAGGAGGTGTACGCGCTCTACTACGACAAGCTGCGGCGCAAGATCGAGGATCGCGGCACGCGCAACTTTCCCGAGAACCAGGGACGAAAGCTGTACGGCGAGCTGACGATGCTCATCACCGTCGATTCGGAAGGCCGCGTCGTCGACACCGAGATCGTGCGCGGCTCGGGCAACAAGGTGCTCGACCGGCGCGCCGTCGCGATCGTGCACGCCGCCGGCCCGTACGGCCGCTTCACGACCGCGATGAAGCAGCAGGCCGACCAGCTCGCGATCCCCTCGCGCTTCCGCTTCACGCGCGAGGAAGGTCTCGAGGCGACGCTGACCGGGCGGTGATGGCCGCTGCCAAGAGCCGCTACGTCGTCGCCGGCAATCCGGTCGCGCACAGCCAGTCGCCCTTCATCCATGCGGCGTTCGCGGCGCAGACCGGCGAGCCCGTCGTCTACGATCGGCTGCTCTGCGCCCACGACGCGTTCGCCGAGACGGTGCGCGGCTTCGCTGCCGGCGGCGGCAGCGGCTGCAACGTGACGATGCCGTTCAAGTTCGAGGCCTGGGCGCTCGCCGACCGCCACAGCGCACGCGCGCGCCTCGCCGGCGCTTGCAACGTGCTGCGCTTCGATGTCGACGGCTGGCACGGCGACAACACCGACGGCGCGGGGCTCGTGCGCGACATCGAGCGCAACGCCGGCG
>JASLGD010000022.1 GCA_030150305.1 Caldimonas sp.
GCGCAGGACAACGTCTGCCAGACGGCCGAAGCCCTGGTGACGACGCGCGCGCAGCGGTCGTTGTACTTCGGCGCCAGGGCGATGGGCCAGCTCGGGCTGCGCGCCCTGCCCAACGAACAGATCGACTTGTTCATCAGGGCGTTCGTCGACGATGACGCCATCGCGCGCGCGGCTGCGCAGTCGAGCGCCGAAGCGAACGCCATGGCACGCGGCTACGTGGCTGGCTACAACCGCTACTTGACCGACCACGGCGCTGACCTTCCCGCGGCCTGCGCCGGCAAGGCCTGGGTTCAGCCGATGACGCTGGCCGAGTACCAGCGCAGCGGCGAGATCAGCGCCATTCAGCTCGGCCTGGGCTTGTTTGCCGATGCGGTCCTGGGCGCGCAGCCGCCCTCCTCCAAGCCGTCCGCTGCCCCGGTGCCGGAGATCACGCTGGCGCTGGCCAACCTCGCTGCGCAGGAGCAGCCGGTGTCCTCCAACGCCTGGGCGTTCGGCCGCGACACCACCGCCGACGGGCGTGGTCTGTTGCTCGGCAATCCGCATTTCCCGTGGAAGGGCACGAACCGGTTCTGGGAAATGCACGTGACCATCCCCGGCAGCCTGGACGTCATGGGCGTGGGCATCGGCGATGCGCCGGTCGTGGTCATCGGATTCAACAAGGACGTGGCGTGGAGCCACACCGTCTCGACGGGCAAGCGGTTCACGCTGCACCAGCTGAAGCTGGTCGATGGTGATCCGACCAGCTACCTCGTCGATGGGGTGCCCGAGAAGATGACGATGCGTCGGCTCGCGGGCGTGACGCTCTGGAGCACGCGCTACGGGCCGCTGATCCGGGCGCCGCGCATCGGACTGAACTGGACCGACGAGATCGCCTTCGCGCTCCAGGACGCCAACCGCAACAACGCGCGCGGCCTCGACCAATGGCTGCAATACGGCCGCGCCCGCAGCGTGGAAGACATGCGCAATGCGATGCGCAACCTCGGCACCCCTTGGGTCAACACCATCGCCGCCGACCGTCACGGCCGCGTCCTGTACGCCGATGGCAGCGTCGTCCCCGACGTTGACGCCGCACAGCTCGAGCGCTGCACGCCAGGCGAGGAGGCACGCCGACTGCGAAACGCCGGCATCATCGTGCTCGACGGCTCGCGCAGCGACTGTGACTGGCGCCGCGACCCGGCTTCCCGCGTCCCCGGCATCACGCCGATCGAACGTCTTCCCGTTGCGGTGCGGACCGACTGGGTCATGAACAGCAACGACAGCTTCGTCTACACACACCCGGCGCAGCGCTTCGAGGGAATCTCGCCGCTGGTCGGCACGCCGCGGGTCGACAACCCACGCACCCGCTCCAGCCTGATCGAGATCCCCGCCATGCTCGCCGCGGGCCCCGGCGGCAAGGCCACGGCGGAAGGCATCGAGCGAGAGCTGTTCGAGGACCGGAACCTCCTTGCGCAGCAGGAGCTGCCCGACCTGCTCACGGCGTGCGAGAGCGTCAGCGACGCGATGGCGGAGCGTGCTGCCGTGAGCGACGGCTGTGCCGTGCTGCGAGCGTGGGATCGGCGCAGCGACAGCGCATCGCGCGGCGCGCACCTGTTTCGCGAGTTCTGGCGTCTCGCGCAGGCCGTCCCCAACGTCTACCGGCAGCCGTTCGACGCGCAGCGCCCGGTGGAAACGCCATCGGGCCTGAACATGGCCGACGCGGTCGTCGCCGCGAGGGTGTGGGAGTCGCTGGCCAAGGCGGTGAAGATGGTGCGCGATGCCGGATTCGCCCTTGATGCGCCGCTGGGCAGCGTGCAGCGTCCGGGCACCGTGGACGAGCCCGTCCCGCTGCATGGCGGCGAGCCCTTCGAAGGCGTGCTCAACATGCAGTCGGTGCGCGGCCTGCCGCCCGGCTTGACCGCGGGCGGCTATCGCATCGACTACGGCACCAGCTATGTCCAGGTCGTGGGCTTCGACGATCGAGGTCCGCGCGCGCAGGCCTTGCTGACCTACGGCCAGTCTTCCGACCCAGCCTCACCGCACGCGGTCGATCAGTTGCGGCTGTTCTCGGCCAAGCAATGGCCACGCTTGCCGTTTCATCCCGAGGATGTCGCGCGCGAACGGATCGGCCCGGTGCTGGAGTTGCGGCGCTAGCGCCGAGTTTGCATCCACGTGCCGGCAGCCATCGTCTTCAGCGAACAGCTGCTCGAGCAGGTCACTGGTCTTCATGGAGTCCATCCGAGCGTCGCGTTCGTGCAGGTCGCTGCCTTCGTCGACAACGCGATGTCCGGCAAGAGCTGACGCTCAGCTCGGCGAACGCGAGCGACCGCAGTCGGCCTCAAGCCGAGGATCGCTCTACGCCGAGAGACCAATGTCGCCTTCGAGCACGCGCCGGATGAGCCTCGGCCGCTCGCTTGACTTCCACAATTTGGCGGTGTGCACGACGCGGTAGCGCAGTGGCCCGCCGTCCGGCCGATCGCTGCGGACGATCGGACGCGGGATGCAGACGAACTCGGTGCGCATCTCGTCGGCAGTGACTCGAACCGTGCAATAACCGTGGCCGCCGAGATCGACGAACTCGAGGTGCGGGGCGAGGTCGGGGTTCGACAACGAACGCGCACGCTGCAGATCGAAGCTCTTCGCGTATTCGATGCACGAGCGAACGCCGTGCTTCAACAGCATGTTGTAGGTCCACTCCGGCCGGGCTGCACCGGGCCGGTCGGCGAGAAACAGCGGCCGCAGCGGATGGTCCTTGGGGAAGCTGTGTTCGCAGGCCTCCATCGTTCCTGCACTCGAAAGCGAGGCGCCGACGAAGCTCAGCCCGACGGGATCGAACCTGCCTGGCGGCAGCTGCGACGTCGCGTAGCCGGCCCAGAAGCTGTGGCGATCGCCGGAGACGATCGCGAAGCCGGTGATCTTCAAGTCGCGGACCAAGCCGTAGATTTCGGCGCGCTCCGCATACGCGGTGCCGTAGTCGCCCGTGACGAGCGAGGCATACGTGTTCGCGGGCCAGGGCTCCTTGGTCAGCCCGGCTGGAAGGTTCTGCGGGTCGGCTCGCCAATCGGGCGCGCCCTGCGAATTCGCCCAGACCTTCCAGGTCGCCTTCGCGCTGCGAAGCTGGCCCAGGAACCACGCCTTCTGCTCGGCGCCGAGAATCGTCTGAGGCGGTGCGCCGCGCTGCGGATTGGCAGCGCGCGCGTCGTTGAACGCGATGTCGGCGGGTGGATCGCCGCCGTTGAACGCGCGGCCGCCGTCGAGAACCTGCGCCGCGTCCTCGGGGAACATCCCCGGGAACTCCGGACCGAACTTTCCGATCGCGGGGTCACTGAACGGGTCGGCGCTGCGATAGCTGTGCTGGTCGGTGACGATGAGGTCGAGGTGCGCGCCGTAGCGCAGTGCGCGGTAGCCGATCAGGCTGTGGATCGCAGCGCGGTTGTTCGGCTCGTCGCCAAGGCCGTTCTCGTCCCACCTTTCGATCGCGACGTCCTTCACTGCAGGAGGATCGAACTGCTCGAGCGATGGTCCGCTGACCTTCCTGCAACGCGACGGCAGGTACTCCCACCAGGCCTGGTTCGCGGCGACCTTGATGCTCGCTCCCGGGCGCTCGGGCCCTCCGGCTTGCTGGATGCTTTGCCAACCCTGCCAGGAGAATTCGTGGTTGTCCCACATCGCCACGAACGGCCAACGCGCCCTCGCGTCCTGCAGGTCGGGGTCGGCCAGATAGCCGCGGTAGATCGCGCGATAGCCGTCGACCGTGAGCGGGTAGTGGAGCTTGCCGGCGCTGCCGCCGTCGACGATCCGCGCGACTTCGTAGATCGTGCGGTCGTAGCGCGTCTTCACCTCTTCGGGATATTCGACGACCTCGTAGATGAAATCGCCCAGGTGCAGCACGAAGCCGAGCTGGTCTTGCGGCCGCGCGCGTTCATCCTCGAAGATCATCCGCCGATACGCATTGAGCTTGCCCTCATTGACGTCCTGGCAGCTCACGAAGGCGAAGTTCACCGGACGCGGGTCGTCCGGTTCGGGCGCGGTGATGGTTCGGCCGATGCGGCTGCCGTTGCCTTGCGCGTCGGTGAAGCGATACCAATAGGCGCGCGCCGGCTTCAGCCCGCCGACGAGGACCCGCGTCGTCCAGTCCGAAGCGGGCGACACCGGCGCAGGCGCTTGCGACACCACGCGACGGAACGCTTCGTCCTCGGCGACTTCCAGCGTCAGGAGGTGGCGATCGCCGTCGTCGAACTGGCGACGCGTCCAGACGATGACGCTGTTGTCGTCGGGATCGCCGGACGCGACGCCGTGCGGATAGAGCTCGCGTCGCTCGCGCCAGCCCGAGCCCGACGCTCGAGCCGGCGCCGTCCAGACCCAGGTGGCACCGATGGCTGCCGCTGCCTGGACGAACTCGCGGCGACTGAACGTCATCTGCTGGTCCTTCGATGGCTCGCGGCGCGACGCGAAACGCGACGGAACGGATCTTCGCTCAATCGCTCGCTGATGTCCGCTCGCGATGAGAGCACCGGGCCCTCCGCGGATGATGGTGCTCTAACGATCCTGCATGCAGGTGGTCGGCATGAACCGTCGCAAGGTCCGATAAAGCCTGCGCCTCTCGTTTCGGATCCGATGTCCCTCGGCTCGCGGGCCGCAGTGGTACGCTTTTGGCCGGCCGCGATCGGGAGACTTTCGTGAGGGCTTTTCTGCTCGTTGTCGGCGTGTTGCTCGTTGTCCTCGGCCTGCATTGGATCGGACAAGGCACCGGCGTCTTCGTTTGGCCCGCCAATCCGGTGATGGACGATCACATCGAGTGGGCCTACTACGGCGGCGGTGCGGCCATCGTGGGCGCGTTGCTCATCTGGTGTTCGCGACGACGCGCGACAGCGCGCTGAGCGACAGGGGACTCCGAGCGGTCCTTCGGTTGCCATTGAACGTGCGTCGAGGCGTCAGCGCGGCGAGTCTCTGCACGACGGATGCGCTCCAGTCGGCGACCGGCTCATAGCGCTTTCCCAAGGAGCAGCAACGCCGAGCCCGAGGAAAACAGGAGCACGAACGCGCGCATGAACCGCGCGTTCACCCGCAGGTGCATGAAGCGGCTCGCGATCGCACCGGTCAGCAGCGCGGGCAGCAGGAGCGCTGCGTGCCGCAGCTCGCGGGGTCCGGCGTGTCCGGTGCCGGCGAGGACCGCAAGCGACACGAGCTCGCCGACGAGAAAGCACACGGCAATCGTCGCTCGCATCGCCGGCACCGGCTGGTGCTGGTAGACGAGGGCCAGAGGAGGCCCGCCGACGCCGGTGGCAGTTTCCGTGATGCCGGTGACGACGCCGGCGCTCAGCAGCGCATGCCGGCTGGGCGCAAAGGCGGGCAGCACCAACGTCGCGAGCACCGCCGCCAGGATCGAGACGCCGACAAAGACCGCGAGCGCGTTTGCGCTCAGCAGCGCGAGCACCCAGACGCCGCCGGCCGTGCCGACGACGCGGCCGACGGTGATCCAGGAAGCGCCGCGCACGTCGATGGCGCGGCGCTCGCGCCAGGCGACATAGAGATTGAGCGGCAGCATCAACGCGAGCACTCCGACCGGCACCAGGTCGGGCGCGAGCAGACCGAACAGCGGCGCGGTGAGCAGCGCGAAGCCGACGCCCGTGGTCCCCTGCACGAACGCGGCGAACGCGACAGCGATCCAGAGCACGAGGAGCGTTTGCGCCGTCACCGCCAATGCGCTCGGACCGCGCGCTCCGCGGCCGTGGCGAGCAGGAAGGCGGCGACGGCCATGACCGCGACCACGAGGCTCGCGCCGAGCGCGCGCGCCATGTCCAGCTCGTCCTTGGCCTGGTGGAAGATCTGGCCGAGTCCGCTGCTGCCCATGAGGAACTCGGCCAGCGTCGCCGCCATCACGCTCTGCGGCGCCGCGCCGCGCAGCGCAACCATCCAGTGCGGCAGCGCCGATGGAAGAGCAAGCCGCAGCAGCGTCTTCAGTCGACCGGCGCCGAGGACGCGGAACAGGTCCGCACTGCCGGGCGGCAATGCGCGCAGGCCGGACGCCGTGAAGACGAAGCTCGGAAAGAACGAAATGATCACCACGACGGCGAGCACCGTGGAGCTGTCGTAGCCGAGCAACCGCGCGATGATCGGGATCACGGCAACGACCGGGATGGACGAGAACACCAGCGTCAGCGGCGCGAGCAATCCGCCGACGATCGCGGAGAGCCAGGCGGCGACCGCCACGCCGGTGCCGACCGCCATGCCGAGCGCAAGCCCGAGCGCCGCCACCGCCGCGGTGTGCGCAGCGTTCGGCCCGTACAGGTCCGGGTGCTGCAGGACGTCGCCGACGACTGCACTCGGCCTCGCGATGACGATCGA
>JASLGD010000079.1 GCA_030150305.1 Caldimonas sp.
GGTTCTCGAGCGCGTAGCCGGAGCCCGACGGCGCCTGCGTGCGGTCGCCGACGATCCACCAGCGGCCATCGGGCGAGCGCGCGAGGTCGGCGGCGTACTGCAGCAGATGACGGCCGCCCGCGGGCTTGAACCCCTCGGCCGCCGCCAGGAAGCCGCGGTGCCCGAACACGACTCCCGGCGGCAGCGCACCGCTCTTCAGCAGCGCCTGGGCGCCGTACAGATCGGCGAGCACGCGATCGAGCAGCTCGGCGCGCTGCTCGATCCCGGCCGCGATCGCGGACCACTCGTCGGCCGGCAGCACGAGCGGAATCGGATCGACCTGCCACGGCCGGTGCACGCCCTGGGCGTCGTCGTAGACGTTGTAGGTGATGCCGTGCTCGCGGATCTGCCGTTCGGTGAGCGAAAGCGTGTCGCTCACCTCGCGCTCGCTGCGCTCGGCGAGCGCGCGCACGAACGCGTCCCAGTGCGGGCGCGGGCGGCCCGGCCCGGCGAGCAGCTCGTCGAAGCGCCCCGCGGGCGCCGTGTAGCCGGCGAGCAGTTGGTCGAGCATGGCAGCGAACCGAAAGGCGAGACGCTAGCGCGAGAACGGCGGTCGGCGAAGATCGAGCGTGTGCGGAAAGTCGGGGTTCGGCGCCTCGGCCGACAGCTGCACGAGACCGGGGGTATGCCCGGTGCGGAAGAAGCGCGCGAGGCGGCGCGCCTCGGCCTCGTACGCGTTGACCGGGAACGTCGTGTAGTTGACGCCGCCCGGATGCGCGACGTGGTACTGGCAGCCGCCGAGCGAGCGCTGCATCCAGGTGTCGACGACGTCGAAGACGAGCGGCGCGTGCGGGTCGATCGTCGGATGCAGCGACGACGGCGCGCGCCACGCGCGATAGCGCACGCCGGCGACGAACTCGCCGGCGACGCCGGTCGACTGCAGCGGCAGCATGCGGCCGTTGCACGCGACCGCGTGGCGCTCGCCGACGAGGCCGCGCACGAGCACCTCGATGCGCTCGACGGTCGAGTCGACGTAGCGCGCGGTGCCGCCGGGACCGCTCTCCTCGCCGAGGACGTGCCACGGCTCGAGCGCCATCCTCAGCTCGAGCGTCACGCCCGCGGCAGCGCAGTCGCCGAGCAGCGGGAAGCGGAAGTCGCGGTGCGCCGCGAACCAGGCGAGGTCGAACGCGTAGCCGGCGTCGTTCAGCTCGGCGACGACGTCGCCGAGATCGCGCCAGACGAAGTGCGGCAGCATGAAGCGGTCGTGCAGCTCGGTGCCCCAGCGCGCGAGCCGAGTCGGCGCGTACGGCTCGGCCCAGAAGCGCGCGACGAGCGCGCGCATCAGCAGCTGCTGGACGAGGCTCATGCGCGCATGCGGCGGCATCTCGAACGCGCGCATCTCGAGCAGCCCGAGGCGGCCGGTCGGGCCGTCGGGCGAATAGAGCTTGTCGATGCAGAACTCGGCGCGATGGGTGTTGCCGGTGACGTCGACGAGGAGGTTGCGCAAGAGCCGGTCGACGAGCCACGGCGGCGGCGGCGATGCGCCCGATGGCGCGTCGCGTTGGCCGCCGCCTGGCGCGGAGGCGTCGCCAGGCTCGGCGCGGCCCCCACCCTGGCGGCCGTCGGACCGCGCGGTCGCGCGCGCGAGCTCGGCGAACGCGACCTCGATCTCGTGGACCGCGTCGTTCCTCGCTTCGTCGATGCGCGGAGCCTGGCTCGTCGGGCCGATGAAGAGCCCGGAGAAGAGATAGCTGAGCGCGGGATGGTCGTGCCAGTACGCGATCATGCTCGCGAGCAGGTCGGGCCGGCGCAGGAACGGCGAATCGGCCGGCGTCGCGCCGCCGAGGACGAAGTGATTCCCGCCGCCGGTGCCGGTGTGGCGGCCGTCGAGCATGAACTTGTCGGTCGTCAGACGCGTCTCGCGCGCGGAGTCGTAGAGATGCGTCGTCTGCGCGACGAGCTCGCTCCATCCGGTCGCCGGCTGCACGTTGACCTCGATCACGCCCGGATCGGGAGTGATGCGCAGGACGACGAGGCGCGGATCCTTCGGCGGCTCGTAGCCTTCGAGCGTCAGGGCGACGCCGATGTCCTTCGCGGTCGCCTCGACCGCCGCGACGAGCGCGAGATAGTCCTCGAGCGCCGAGGTCGGCGGCATGAAGACGTGCAGCCGGCCGTGCCGCGCCTCGGCGCTGATCGCCGTGCGGACGACGTCGCCCGCGGATTCGTTCAGCGCCGGCGCCTTGCCCGCCTCGGCGGCGGCACCGCCGCGCTCGCGCGTGTCGCTCGACGCGTCGGCCTCGTCGTTCGCCGGCAGCGGAGGCAGCTCGTCGTTGGCGTCGGGCGGATGGATCCACGGCAGGTCCGCGGCGCGCGCCCACGGCAGCGAGTCGAGCGGCAGGCGAAAGCCGATCGGCGAGTCGCCGGCGACGAGCATGCAGTGCTCGCCGCGCAGGTACCACGGCGTCGAACGGAAGCGCCCCGGCCGACGCTCGTCGGCGGCGACCGGCAGCGCGTAGCCGACCGGCTCGCCGAGCCCGCGCTCGAAGACGCGCCGCAGCCGCTCGCGCTCGGCGCGATCGGCGAGGCGCGAGTCGCCGGGCTCGACGTTGATCGGCAGCCTGCCCTCGCGCCAGAGGAAGTAGCCGACGTCCTCGTACGCGGCGAAGACGTTGCGTCGATCGACGCCGAGCCGCGCCGCGAGGCGCTGCAGGAACTCGCGCGCGGTCGCTGCCGTCGCGCCGTGGTCGTCGCGCTCGCCGGCGATCAGCGCCGCGTCGTGCCAGATCGCGACGCCGTCGGCGCGCCAGAACAGGTTCAGCGACCAGCGCGGCAGCTGCTCGCCGGGATACCACTTGCCCTGCCCTGCGTGCAGCAGCGCGCCGACGCCGTAGCGCTGGCGCATGCGCTCCATCAGCGCGCCGGCGAGGACGCGCTTCGTCGGCCCCATCGCCTCGGTGTTCCACTCGCCGCCTTCGCGGTCGTCGATCGAGACGAACGTCGGCTCGCCGCCCTGCGTGAGCCGCACGTCCATGCGACGCAGCTCGGCGTCGACGTGCTTGCCGAGCGCGTCGATCGCGCCCCACTGCAGCTCGCTGTACGGCAGCGTCACGCGCGGCGCTTCCCAGATACGGCGCACCGACATGTGGTGCTCGAACGTCGTCTCGCACGGATCGAGCGTGCCGCTGATCGGCGCCGCCGAGCGCGGTTCGGGCGAGCACGCGAGCGGGATGTGGCCTTCGCCGGCGTAGAGGCCCGACGTCGGATCGAGGCCGATCCAGCCGGCGCCAGGCAGGTAGACCTCGCACCAGGCGTGCAGGTCGGTGAAGTCGACCTCGGTGCCGCTCGGGCCATCGAGCGACTTGACGTCGCTCTTCAGCTGGATGAGGTAGCCCGAGGCGAAACGCGCCGCGAGCCCGAGGTGGCGCAGCAGCTGCACGAGCAGCCACGCGCTGTCGCGGCACGAGCCGCTCGCATTGGCGAGCGTCACCTCCGGCGTCTGCACCCCGTGCTCCATCCGGATCAGGTACGCGATGTCGTGCTGCAGGCCGCGGTTGACGTCGAACAGGAACGTGCTCGTCGGCCGCGGCGTGCGATCGATCGCCGCGAGATACCGCGCGAACAGCGGAGTCGCCGCGTCGGTGCGCAGGTACGGCTGCAGCTCGACCTCCAGCTCGGGCTCGTACGCGAACGGAAACTTCTCCGCGCTCGGCTCGAGGAAGAAGTCGAACGGGTTGTAGACCGCCATCTCGGCGACGAGGTCGACCTCGACGCGGAAGAACGTCGTCGGATCGGGAAAGACGAGCCGCGCGAGGTAGTTGGCCTGCGGGTCCTGCTGCCAGTTGATGAAGTGCTTGGCCGGCTCGACCTTCATCGAGTAGCTGAGGATGCGCGTGCGCGAATGCGGCGCCGGACGCAGGCGCACGACCTGCGGCCCGAGCCGGATCGGCCGGTCGTAGCGGTAGTGGGTGACGTGGTTGAGGGCGACGTGGATCGACATCGTGATCAGGCCGGCTGGTCGCCGGGCCGCTCGCAAGACCGGCCGTGGCCCCCTCGGGGGGCAGCGCCGCGGCGAAGCCGCAAGGCGCCCCCGGGCCTCATGACACCGGGACCAGGAAGTCGCGGCTGATCCCGGTTCCGAGCGCGTTGACGCGCTCGAGGAACTGCGTCAGGTAGGCGTGCATCCCCGTCGCCAGGATCTCGTCGATCCGGCCGTACTGCAGGTCGGCGTTGATGCGGCCGGCGAGCCGCAGGGTGTCCTTCGACTGCTCGTTTGCGACGCGGTGCAGGTTCGAGACGACCTCGTGCATGCACGCCGCGAGCGAGCGCGGCATGTCGGGCCGCAGGATCAGCAGCTCGGCGACGCGCTCGGGCCGGATGACGTTGCGGTAGACCTTGCGATAGACCTCGAACCCGGACACCGAGCGCAGCACCGCCGACCAGTGATAGAAGTCGAACTCGACGTCCTTGCCGCCGCTCTCCTGGCTCTGCGCGCCGTTGCCCTGGCTCTGGCGTTGCCCGCCGTTGCCCTGGCTCTGGCTCTGCATGCCGCCGCCCTGGCTCTGGCTCTGCATGCCGCCGCCCTGGCTCTGCGCGAACGCCGCGACGCCGTTGCGCATGCGTGCGCCGATCGCGCCGGGGCCGTTGCCGAAGACGTCGCGGTCGACCGAGTGGAACTTGACGTCGAGCAGCCGCGCCGTGTTGTCGGCGCGCTCGAGGAAGGTGCCGATGCGCAGGAAATGCAGCGCCTCGTCCTGCAGCATCGTGCCGACGGTGACGCCGCGCGACAAGTGCGAGCGGAACTTGACCCACTCGAACCCCTCGCCGGGGCCGCGCTGGAACGCATCGTCGGCGATCAGGCGCTGGAACTCGAGCCAGGTCTGGTTCTGCGTCTCCCAGACCTCGGTCGTGAGCGTGCCGCGCACCGCGCGTGCGTTCTCGCGCGCCGCCATCAGGCAGCTGCGGATCGACGAGCCGTTGCCGGCGTCGTTGACCATGTACTCGATCACCGTGCGCGGCGTCACCTCGCGGTAGCGCTTGGCGAAGTCGCCGCTGATCTCGTTGATGCTCAGCATGCCGCGCCAGCCGCGCTCGGCGGCCTCCTCCGACTGCGGCAGCAGCGACATCTGGTAGTTGACGTCGAGCATGCGCGCGGTGTTCTCGGCGCGCTCCATGTAGCGCGCCATCCAGAACAGGTGGTCGGCGGTGCGCGACAACATGATGACTCCGGTCAGGCCTCCAGGATCCAGGTGTCCTTCGTCCCGCCGCCCTGCGACGAGTTGACGACGAGCGAGCCTTCCTTGAGCGCGACGCGCGTCAGCCCGCCGGGGACCATCTGCACGGTCTTGCCCGAGAGGACGAACGGACGCAGGTCGATGTGGCGCGGCGCGATGCCGCTCTCGACGAACGTGGGACAGGTGGAGAGCGCGAGCGTCGGTTGCGCGATGTAGCGCGCCGGGTCGGCCTTCAGCGCGGCGCGGAACTGCTCGATCTCGGCCGCCGTCGCCGCCGGCCCGACGAGCATCCCGTAGCCGCCGGCGCCGTGCACCTCCTTGACGACGAGCTCGCCGAGGTGGTCGAGCACGTGGCCGAGGTCGTCGGGGTTGCGGCAGACGTACGTCGGCACGTTGTTCAGGATCGGTTGCTCGCCGAGGTAGAACTCGATCATCTTCGGCACGTACGGATAGATCGACTTGTCGTCGGCGATGCCGGTGCCGATCGCGTTGGCGAGCGTCACGTTGCCGGCGCGGTACGCCGAAAGCAACCCGGCGCAGCCGAGCGTCGAGTCGGGACGGAACGCGCGCGGGTCGAGGAAGTCGTCGTCGACGCGCCGGTAGATGACGTCGACGCGCTTCGGGCCCTGCGTCGTGCGCATGTAGACGAAGTTGTCGCGCACGAAGAGGTCCTGGCCTTCGACGAGCTCGATCCCCATCTGCTGGGCGAGGAACGCGTGCTCGAAGTACGCGCTGTTGTACATGCCGGGCGTCAGCACGACGACCGTCGGATCGTTGACCGCCGCCGGCGCGACCGAGCGCAGCGTCTCGAGCAGCAGGTCGGGATAGTGCGCGACCGGAGCGACGCGGTGCCGCCCGAACAGCTCGGGAAACAGCCGCATCATCATCTTGCGGTTCTCGAGCATGTACGAGACGCCGCTCGGCACGCGCAGGTTGTCCTCGAGGACGTAGTAGCTGCCGCTGCCGTCCGGGTTGGCGGCGCGGACGATGTCGATCCCGGCGATGTGCGAGTAGATGCCGCCGGCGACGTCGACGCCCTGCATCTCGGCGCGGTACTGCGCGTTGCCGAGCACCTGGTCGGCGGGGACGACGCCGGCCTTCAGGATCTCCTGGCCGTGGTAGACGTCGTGGATGAAGCGGTTCAGCGCGCTGACGCGCTGGCGCAGCCCCCGCTCCATCTCGCGCCATTCGTGCGCCGGGATGACCCGCGGGATGAGGTCGAACGGGATCAGCCGCTCGGTGCCGCGGCCGTCGTCCTTGGCGCCGTAGACGGCGAACGTGATGCCGACGCGGCGGAAGATCACCTCCGCCTCGTCGCGGCGCGTCTGCATGACCTGCGGCGGCTGTTCCTTCAGCCAGCGGTCGTAGCCGCCGTAGTGCTCGCGCACCACGCCGCTCGCGTCCAGCATCTCGTCGAAGGCCGGCCCCACGCGTTTCCCCCTTGCGTCGGCGAGGTTAGCAAAGATCGGGCCGGCGATCGATGAAGATGCACGCGCCCGACGTCCCGAGGCGTCAGGGGCCGTCGCCGCCGATCCGGTGGTGCCAGTAGCGCCGCGCCGTATCGCGCTCGCAAGTGCCGTCCTCTGGACCGTCGGCACGCCACTGCCAGGCGCCGCACGCTGCGGTCGCGACGACCGCGATGCCGCGCTCGCGGTAGCGCTCGACCACGTCGGGCGCAGGGTGGCCGAAGCGATTGCGGTAGCCGGCCTGGAAGACGGCGATGCGCGGATGGACGGCATCGAGAAACGCCGCGCTCGACGACGTCCGGCTGCCGTGGTGCGGCACGACGAGGACGTCGCTCCGCAGCGCCGCGCCGGCGACGACGAGCGCCGATTCCTGCTCGCGCTCGATGTCGCCGGTGAGCAGCACGCTGCGGCCGCCGCCGGAGACGCGCAGCACGC
This sequence comes from Caldimonas sp., assembly GCA_030150305.1. Classification (GTDB taxonomy): domain Bacteria; phylum Pseudomonadota; class Gammaproteobacteria; order Burkholderiales; family Burkholderiaceae_C; genus Schlegelella_A. The sequence continues at coordinate 7,112 of JASLGD010000079.1, forward strand.
ACGACATCGCGTTCGGCTTCGCGTTGCGCGCGTAGTCGTCGGCGCGCGGATGAAGGACGGCGAAGTCGACGCCGTCCCACTGCCAGCGCTCGCCGGCGGTGCAGCGCCGCGCCGGCCGCGCGCCGTCGAGCAGCGGATGCCCGTCCTCGAGCGAGCTTGCGAGTGCGGCGACGTCGAGCGCGCCGAACAGCGACCGTGCGCCGCCGGTGTGGTCGCTGTCGCGGTGGCTGAGGACGAGGAGGTCGAGCCGACGATCACCGCGGCCGCGCAGCAGCGGCACGAGGACGCGCTGGCCGGCGTCGCTCTCGCGCGAGTAGACCGGGCCGCTGTCGAACAGGAGCGCGTGCGCGCGTGTGCGCACGAGCACCGCGGTGCCCTGGCCGACGTCGGCGGCGACGACGTCGAACGCGCCCTCGCCGGGGTGCGGCACCGGCGGCACGAGCAGCGCGGCGACGAGCGCAGCGGACGCGACTCGCGCCCGCCAGGGCAGCGGCAGGACGAGGAGCGCGGCGCCGACGAGGCCGGCGATCCGTGCCCACGCCGGGGCGACGGGCGCGGACCACACCGCGCCGGGCACGGCGGCCAGGACCGCGAGCAGCGCGTTCAGCACCTCGACCAGCCAGGCGGCGATCGCCCACAGCGGCGCCAACGCGATGCCGAGCAGCGCGAGCGGCGTGATGACGAGCGTGACGAGCGGGATCGCGACCAGGTTGGCGGCGAAGCCGACCAGCGATACCTGCTGGAAGATCACGAGCGTGAGCGGCGTCAGGCCGAGCGTCGCGACGAGCTGCGTGCGCACGCCGTCGCGCGCCGCGGCGACGATGCGCGCCGGCCAGCCGCGCCAGCCCTCGACGTGCGGCGCCTCGTCGACGCGCGGCGATGCCGCAGGCGACGACGACATCAGGAGCGCGACGGCGACGAACGAGAGCCAGAAGCCCGGCTGCAGCAGCCCCCACGGATCGAGCAGCGTGACGACGAACGCGGCCGCCAGGAGGACGAGCGTCCACGGCCAACGCAGCCCGAGCGACTGCAGCACGGTGACGGTCGCGAGCATCCACACGGTCCGCTGCGCCGGAACGCCCCAGCCGGCGAAGAGCGCGTACGCGGCCGCGGCGGCAAGACCGCCCCAGCGCGCCGCGCTCGTCGCGGGCAGCAGATGCGCGGCGCGGCCGCTGCGCCGCCACGCGGCCGCGACGACGAGCCCGGCGAGCCACGCGAACATCGTCACGTGCAGGCCGCTGATCGACATCAGGTGCGCGACGCCGGTGTTGCGGAACAGGTCCCAGTCGTCGCGCTCGATCGCGCCCTGGTCGCCGACCGCGAGCGCGGCGAGCACGCCGGCGGCGCGCCGGTCGGCGACGCGCGCGTAGATCGCATCGCGCACGCGCTGCCGCGCGCGCTCGACCGGGAAGCCGGCCGTCGCGTCGACGAGCGTCGCCGGCGCGTCGCGCACGTAGCCGGTGGCGCGAACGCCCTGCTCGAGCCACGCCAGCTCGACGTCGAAGCCGTGCGGATTGAGCGTGCCGTGCGGCTGCCGCAGCCGCACCGTGAATCGCCAGCGCTGGCCGGCGCGCAGCGCCTGGCGCGGCTGCACGATCGACGCGTCCTCGTGAAAGCCCGCGTACCAGCCGAGCGCGAGCGACGGCGGCACGCCGCGCGGCGCGCCACCGGGATCGACGGCGAAGCGAAAGCCCAGCCCGCTCGGCCCCTCCTGCGGCAGGCTCGCGACGACGCCGGTGACGACGATGTCCTCGCCCTCGAGCTCCGCCGGCATGGTGTCGGCGAGCACCGCCGTCGCCTGCCAGCCCGTGATGGCAAAGCCGAGCGCGAGCGCAGCGCAGACGCACGCGACGTCGCGCAGCGGCCGCCTCAGCCAGGGCAAGGCAAGCAGCGCGAGCGCGGCTGCCGCGGCGATCGCGGTGTAGCCGCCGGGCGCAAGCAGCGAACGCTCGTGCAGCTGCAGCGCGACGCCGACCAGCCAGGCGATCGGCAGTGCCGTGAGACGCCAGCCGCCGACGCCCGGTGAAGCCATCGCGAGAGTGTAGGATTCGCGCTCTCCCAGCCCGCATCGCCATGGCCTCGATCTACGACCGTCTCACCGACCTCGACATTTCGCTGCCGCCGTTGGCGATTCCGGCCGGCGCCTACGTTCCCTTCGTCCGCTCCGGCAACCTCGTCTTCCTCTCCGGCCACATCGCCAAGCGCGACGGCAAGGTCTGGGTCGGCCAGCTCGGCCGCGACATGAACACGGCGACCGCCAAGAAGGCGGCGCGCGCCGTCGCGATCGACCTGCTCGGCACCTTGCACGCCGCGGTCGGCGACCTCGACAAGGTCGAGCGCATCGTGCGGATCACGAGCCTCGTCAACAGCGCGGCCGACTTCATCGAGCACCACCTGGTGACGAACGGCTGCTCCGAGCTGTTCGGCGAAGTGTTCGCCGAGAAGGGCGCGCACGCGCGCAGCGCGTACGGCGTCGCCCAGCTGCCGCTCGGCGCCTGCGTCGAGATCGAGCTGATCGCCCAGGTCGGCGAATGAGGTCGCGCGCGGCTGGCGGCGCGCGCACGACGGCGCTGTTCGCGTTCGTCGCGGTCGTCTGCGTCGCCGCGCTCGCGGCCGCGCTCGTCTCGCAGCACGTGTTCGACATGCAGCCGTGCCCGTGGTGCACGCTGCAGCGGCTGATCTTCGGCGCGATCTTCGTGTTCGCCGTGCTCGGCCTGTTGTGGCGCGGCGCTGCCGGCGGCCGCGTCGCCGGCACCTTCGCGCTCCTGCTCGCGCTGGCCGGCATCGCCGCGGCCCTGTGGCAGCAGCTCGTGGCGGCGAAGTCGGAATCGTGCAACCTGACGCTCGCCGACCGCATCATCAGCGCGTCGACGCTCGACCGATTGCTTCCCGACGTCTTCGAGGCGCGTGCGAGCTGCGCCGACGCCGCGGTCTCGCTGCTCGGCGTTCCGTACGCGTACTGGGCAGCGGCGTGCTTTGCGGTGTGCGCGGTCGTGCTGCTGCGCGTCCTTCGCCTCAGCGTCTGACGACGATCGGCGCGGCCGGCCGCCGCCTCAGTGCTGGTCGGCGGCGACGACGCGCGTCGCGGTCGGCAGGACGTGCTGCTTGCGCCCCTTGCGCGCGCGCCGGCCGACGTAATCGTCGAGCGCGGCGCCGCGCAGCACCTCGTCGCGCGCCCTGCCGCCGCGACCGCTGCCGAGGATCTGCAAGGCGTCGACGAAGACCGCCACGCTGACGAGCGCATCGTTGGCGTCGACGTCGATCAGCGTCAGGCCGCGGCCGCCGTTCGGCTGCACCTTGAGCTCGTCGACGCCGAACACGAGCAGCCTGCCGAGCAGCGTCAGGCAGGCGACGCGCGAGGTCGTGCCTGCGCCGACGACGGCCACCGGCGGCAGCGGCTTCTCCTCGCCTTCGAGGACGAGGAAGCCCTTGCCGCCGCGCTGCCGCGAGACGAGGTCGGACGCGCGCGCGAGCAACCCGAAGCCGCCGGTGTTGGCGAGCAGCAGCAGCTCCGGCCCGGCGCCGGCGAAGTAATGCGCCGGCGAGGTCCCGGGCTCGAGGTCGATCAGCGACGTCACCGGCGCGCCGTCGCCGCGGCCGCTCGGCAGGCCGGCGACCGCGACCGAGTAGACGCGGCCGTTGCTGCCGAAGACGAGCAGCGTGCCGGTGCTGCGGCACGCGAACGTGCCGTAGAGGGCGTCGCCGGGCTTGAACGAGAGCTGCGCGCCGTCGACCTCGTGGCCCTTCATCGCTCGCACCCAGCCCTTCATGCTGACGACGACGGTGACCGGCTCGTCGACGACGCGCACCTCGGCGACGGCGCGCTTCTGCGCCTCGATGAGCGTGCGGCGATCGTCGCCGAACGCCTTCGCGTCGGCCTCGATCTCGCGCACGACCGTGCGCCTGAGCGCCGCCGGGCTGGCGAGGATCTCGCCGAGCTTCGCGCCCTCGACGCGCAGGTCCTTCAGCTCCTGCTCGATCTTGATCGCCTCCAGGCGCGCGAGCTGGCGCAAGCGGATGTCGAGGATGTCGTCGGCCTGCCGCTCGCTCAGCTTGAAGCGTTCGATCAGCGCCGCCTTCGGCTCGTCGGCGCCACGGATGATCGCGATCACCTCGTCGATGTGCAGCAGCACGAGCTGCCGGCCCTCGAGGATGTGGATGCGCTCGTCGACCTTGCCGAGGCGATGGCGCGAGCGCCGCTCGACCGTCGCGGTGCGAAAGCGGTTCCATTCGCCGAGCAGCTGGCGCAGGCTCTTCTGCGTCGGCCGGCCGTCGGCGCCGACCATCGTCAGGTTGATCGGCGCCGAGCTCTCGAGGCTCGTGTGCGCGAGCAGCGCGTTGACGAGGTCGGCTTGCGGGACCGTGCGCGACTTCGGCTCGAAGACGATGCGCACCGGCGCTTCCTTGCTCGACTCGTCGCGCACCGCATCGAGCACGGCGAGCATCGTCGCCTTCAGCTGCAGCTGCTCCGACTGCAGCGCCTTCTTGCCGGCGCGCACCTTCGGGTTCGTCAGCTCCTCGATCTCCTCGAGCACCTTCTGCGCGCTCGTCCCCGGCGGCAGCTCGGTGACGACGAGCTGCCACTGGCCGCGCGCGAGGTCCTCGATCGTCCAGCGCGCGCGCACCTTCAGTGATCCGCGGCCGCTCGCGTACGCGGAGCGAATCTCGTCGGGCACGCTGATGATCTGGCCGCCGCCCGGATAGTCGGGGCCGGGAACGAGCCTGGCGAGCTCGTCGTCGCCGAGCTGCTCGTCCTTGAGCAGCGCGACCGCGGCGGCGGCGACCTCGCGCAGGTTGTGGCTCGGGATCTCGGTCGCGAGGCCGACCGCGATCCCGCTCGCGCCGTTGAGCAGCACGAACGGCAGCCGCGCCGGCAGCAGGCGCGGCTCTTCGGTCGAGCCGTCGTAGTTCGGCACGAAGTCGACCGTGCCTTCGTCGATCTCGTCGAGCAGCAGCCGCGCGATCGGCGCGAGGCGCGCCTCGGTGTAGCGCATCGCCGCGGCGCCGTCGCCGTCGCGCGAGCCGAAGTTGCCCTGGCCGTCGATCAGCGGATAGCGCAGCGCGAAGTCCTGCGCCATGCGCACGAGCGCGTCGTACGCCGCCTGATCGCCGTGCGGATGAAAGCGGCCGAGGACGTCGCCGACGACGCGCGCGCTCTTCACCGCCTTCGGCCCCGCGCCGGTCGGTGGCGTCACCAGGCCCATCCGCGCCATCGCGTAGAGGATCCGCCGCTGCACCGGCTTCTGGCCGTCGGCGACATCGGGAAGCGCGCGGCCCTTGACGACCGAGAGCGCGTACTCGAGGTACGCGCGCTCGGCGTATTCGGCAAGCGCGACGGCGTCGTCGGCGGGCGGCGGTGAGAGCAGATCGAGGGTATCCACGGCAGGTCGGAGGTGCGAAGCCGTGCGAGTCTAGTCACTCGCGGCGGTCGCCTTCAGTCGTCGACCGAGCGCGCGGGCATCGCGGCGGGGTGGCTGGGTTGCGCTCATGTCCCCCGAAGCGAGCCTGCGGCTCGCTTCTCCTCCTTTACTTCGCTCCACCCAGCCACCCCACCACGATGCCCGTCGAGCCCGTTCGGCGCGAGCAGCGGTCGACGCTGGCGCGGACGTCGGGTGACCGGTGGAGCGGAAGTATTAGGAGGAGGGCCGGCCGTTCAGGCCAGGCCCGGGGGACATGGAGCGGAACCGGTCACCCGGCGTCCGCGTCAGCGCGCTCAGTGCAACGTGCAACGTGCAACGTGCAACGTGCAACGTGCAACGTGCAACGTACGAGGTGCAACACGCGATACGACGACTAGCTCGCTCGCGAGGGTCACACGAGCTTTTCTCCCGGGTGCGTGATCTTCTTCATGGCCTCGTAGCGCTGCGATGGAACACACAGCGGAGCCGAGGCTTGCGGATCGAAGTGCCACTGCGGGTCCTCGATCGCCTCGAACGCCTGACGGAGCTTCTCGCCCCAGCTGCTGCGGATCATCTGGAAGTACGGGTTGCGCTCGTCGATGCAGACGACCTGCGACGACTCGAGATGGTCGACCTCGTACACGACGAGGTCGAGCGGCAGCCCGACCGAGAGGTTCGACTTCAGGCTCGAGTCCATCGACACCAGCACGCACTTGGCGGCCTCGTCGAGCGGCGTCGACGGCCGCATCATGCGGTCGAGCACGGGCTTGCCGTACTTCGACTCGCCGATCTGGAAGAAGCACGTCTCGCGCGTCGCCTCGATGAAGTTGCCCGCCGAGTAGACGAGAAAGAGGCGCATCGCCTCGCCGCGAATCTGGCCGCCGAAGATCATGGTGGCGTTGAAGTCGATGCCGGAGGACTTCAGCGAGGCCCCGTCCTGCTCGTGCACGCGGCGGATGGCGCTGCCGAGCACCCGCGCGGCG
>JASLGD010000092.1 GCA_030150305.1 Caldimonas sp.
GCTCCCGCGCCGGCGGCGGTCGCGCCGACGGTCCCGCCCGCGGCGCAGCAGCGTCCGCCGGGCGAGCACAAGATGACGCGGCCCGAGCCGCCGCCGAAGGAAGAGCGGCGAGACGAGAAGCACGAAGGCGGCGAGAAGCAGCGCTGATCGCGGCGCGCCGCTCTTGCTGACGGCGCAGGCGCAGCGCTACTTGAGCAGCGGCGCCAGGACCGGCCAGACGTTGGCGAGCATCGTCGGGTGCGCGCTCGCCAGCGGATGGATGCGGTCCGGCTGGAACATCGCTTCGGCGTTCGGGACGTCGGCGACGCCCTTCAGCAGGAACGGCACGAGCGCCGCGCCCTCCGACTTCGCGACCTCGGCGAAGAGCGACGCGAAGCGATCGCCATAGGCGCGGCCGTAGTTCGGCGGCAGCTGCATGCCGACGATGACGACCTTCGCGCCCGCCGCCTTCGCCAGCCGCGTCATCGCGACGAGGTTCGCGCGCGTCGCCTCGAGCGGCAGCCCGCGCAACGCGTCGTTGCCGCCGAGCTCGATGACGACGACGTCCGGCTTCCTGTCGCGCAACAGCGTCGGCAGGCGAGCGACGCCGCCGGCGGTGGTGTCGCCGCTGATGCTCGCGTTGACGACGGTCGCCGCGACGTGCTCGCGCGCGAGACGTTGCTCGAGCAACGCGACCCAGCCGCTGCCGCGCGCGAGGCCGTATTCGGCCGAGAGGCTGTCGCCGACGACGAGGACCGTTCGCGTCGCGGCGGCGAACGCGGGCATCGCGGCAACGGCCGCGGCCGCTGCCAACCCCGCGCTACAGTGCGCCAGCCAGCGCCGGCGCGTCATCGCCATCCAAGCATCCTTCATGTCCGAGCCGATCATCGCCGTCGAGCGCCTGACCAAGCGCGTGCACGACTCCACCGGGACGCTGACGATTCTCCACGAGATCGATTTCACCCTGCCGCGACAGCGCTCGGTCGCGATCGTCGGCGCTTCGGGATCGGGCAAGAGCACGCTGCTCTCGCTGATCGCCGGGCTCGACACGCCGACGAGCGGAACGGTGCGGCTCGACGGCGTCGACCTGTTCGCGATCGACGAAGACGCGCGCGCGGCGGTGCGCGCCGCCAAGGTCGGCTTCGTGTTCCAGAGCTTCCAGCTGCTCGCCAACCTCACCGCGCTCGAGAACGTGATGCTGCCGCTCGAGCTGCAGGGCCGCGTCGACGCGCGCGTGCTCGCGACCGAGATGCTGCGCCGGGTCGGCTTGAGCGAGCGGCTGCGCCACTATCCGCGCGTGCTCTCGGGCGGCGAGCAGCAGCGCGTCGCGCTCGCGCGCGCGTTCGTCGTGCGGCCGATGCTGCTGCTCGCCGACGAGCCGACCGGAAGCCTCGACTTCGCGACCGGCGAGACGGTGATGGAGCTGATGCTCGAGCTCAACCGCGAAGCGGGAACGACGCTCGTCCTCGTCACCCACGACGGCGACCTCGCTGCGCGCTGCGACGAGCAGCTGCACATCGAGGCCGGTCGCGTCAGCGCAACCTCGGCCGTGGCGCTGTCATCGTGAGGCGCAGCTCGTCATCCTGAATCGCAGCGCGACATCCTGAGCCGTAGCTCGTCATCCTGAGCCGCGGGCGAAGGATCTCGGCGGTACAGCCTCGGCCGGATCCTTCGCTGCGATCAGGATTCAGCGACTGACCTGCGGTCAGTTGCTGAACTTGTAGTCGGTCTTCGCCTTTGCGCGCAGCTCGTCGCGGAACGCCTGCGCCTTCTGCTGCGCGAGCCGTTGCTGGATCTGGGGCTTGACGTCGGCGAGGGCAGGGAACTGCGCCGGGCGGGTGTCGTCGAGCCGGATGATGTGGTAGCCGAACTGCGTCTTCACCGGCGTCTCGGTCGTCTCGCCCTTCTTCAGCGCGATCATCGCCTGCGAGAACTCGGGCACGTACGACGACGGCGACGCGAAGTCGAGCTCGCCGCCGTTCGGCGCCGAGCCGGGATCCTTCGAGTTCTTCTTGGCGAGGTCCTCGAACTTCGCGCCGGCCTTGAGCTGCGCGAGGATCGCCTTCGCCTCGTCCTCCTTCTCGACCAGGATGTGGCGGACCTTGTACTCGGTGCCGCTCGCCTGCGCCTTGAACTTGTCGTATTCCTTCTGGATCTCGGCGTCGGTGACCTTGGAGGTCTTGTCGAGGTCCTGCGACAGCAGGCCGATCAGGATGCTCTGGCGGGCGAGCTCCATCTGCTGCTTGAAGTCGGGCGACGACGCGAGGCCGCGGCGCTCGGCTTCCTGGGTCAGGATCTCGTCGGTCACGACCTTGTCGCGCACGAGCTTGTCGAAGTCGGGCGGCAGTTGCTGGCCGCGCGCCGCCGCCTGCTTCTGGACCTGCGCCTCGATCGCGTCGACGCGCGACTTCGGCACCGGCTTGCCGTTGACGACGGCGATGTTCTGCGCCTGCGCGCCAAGCGACGCGAGGCCGGCGGCGGCGAGCACGATGCCCGCTGCGAAAACTCTTTGCTTCATGGTGGAGACGTGCCTTTCAGGCAGGTGGGTTCAAACGGTACGCCCCGAGGACGGCTCGCCTTCGGGCGGCGGAGCTCAGCGGCTCGGTGGAGTGCGGGCGTCGATCGCCAGGGCGTGGATGCCGCGCGGCATCAGGTCGCGGAGGGCATCATATACGAGGCGATGGCGCTCGAGCCGGGCAAGGCCTTCGAAGCGCGCGCTCGTGATCGCGACGCTGAAGTGGCGCCCCTCCTGCGCGCCGGCGTGGCCGGCGTGGCGATGGCTGTCGTCGCTGACGACGAGCGCTTCGGGGGCGAGCCGCCCGCGCAGCGCCTGCTCGATGTCGGCGGCGCTGACGCTCATCGCGATTCGGGTCCGACCGGCGACGTCGCGCCGCCGGGCGCGGCCTCGGCGTCGTCCTCGTCCTCCAGGTAGCGCGAGATGTAGAAGCCCTGCGCGACCATGAAGGCGAGCATCAGCCCGGTCAGGCCGAAGACCTTGAAGGTCGCCCAGACCGACGTCGAGAACGTGTAGGCCACCCACAGGTTGGCAACGCCCATCGCGACGAAGAACACGATCCAGGCGACGTTGAGCCGTTGCCAGACCGGTCGCGGAAGCTCGAGCTGGGCGCCGACCAGGACCTGCAGCAGGTTCCTGCCGAACAGCGCCTGGCTGAGCCAGAGCGCCGCCGCCATCGCCCAGTCGAGCACGCTCGGCTTCCACTTGATGAAGGTCGGATCGTGCAGCCAGACGGTGGCGCCGCCGAGGACGACGATCAGCCCGAACGTGACCCAGAGCATCGCGTCGACCTTGCGCCGCATCAGCAGCAGCACGGCGATCTGGACGAGAGTCGCGATCATCACGACGACGGTGGCGAGCAGCACCGGCGCCTCGTCGACGCCGACGATGCCGCCAGAGACGAAGGCGCCGAGATGCTCGGTGGCGTAGCGCGCGGCGGCCTCGGCGTTCATGTCGGCGACCTTGAAGACGCCGAAGAACAGGATCAGGGGAAGGAAGTCGAGGAACAGCTTCATGGGCCCATGCGGGTGCGCTCGTCGGCGCGCGCGCCGGGCGGACGGGAGTCTAGCCGCAGCCGCCGCGGTCTCTCGCGTCGAAGGGCATCGCTCGCCGCCGCCGCGCCCGCGACCGTCGAGTCCTACCGTCCGAGCACCGACCTCGTGCTTGTGGGAAACCCCTGTAACCGTGTCCTCGTCGTTCCGTTAACTTCTGGCCAAATCACCGCTTTTTCACAGGAGACAGCATGCTTTCCCACGCTCCATCGCTCTTTCGCGGCATCGCCGCGGCGTGCGCCGGCGCCGCGCTCGCGCTTTCGACAGGGTCCGCGCTCGCGCAGGCCAAGCCCCTTCAGGGTCAGGTCGTGAAGCTGGCCTGGATCGATCCGTTGTCGGGTCCGTTCGGTCCGGTCGGCACCAACCAGCTCAACAGCTGGAAGTTCTTCGTCGACAAGTTCAACGCCAACAATCCGGCCGGCGTGAAGTTCGAGATCACCGGGTACGACAACAAGGGCGCCCCCGCCGAATCGCTGAACGCGCTGAAGCTCGCGACCGACGCCGGCGCGCGCTACATCATCCAGGGCAACGGCTCCGGAGTGGCGCTCGCGCTGATCGACGCGATCAACAAGTACAACGAGCGCAATCCCGGCAAGGAAGTCCTCTATCTCAACGAGGCTGCGGTCGATCCCGACCTGACGAACAGCAAGTGCAGCTTCTGGCACTTCCGGTTCGATGCCGACACGACCATGAAGATGGAAGCGCTGTCGAGCTTCATGAAGGACCAGAAGGACATCCACAAGGTCTACATCCTCGGCCAGAACTATTCGCACGGCGTTCAGGTCGCCAAGTACGCCAAGGAGGACATCAAGCGGAAGCGGCCCGACATCGAGATCGTCGGCGAGGACCTCCACCCCATCGGCCAGGTGCGCGACTTCTCGCCCTACATCGCCAAGATCAAGGCGTCGGGCGCAGACGCGGTGGTCACGGGCAACTGGGGAACCGACCTGACGCTGCTCGTGAAGGCCGCCGTCGAGGCCGGCTACAACGGCAAGTTCTTCACCTACTACGCCGGCGTCACGGGCACGCCGACCGCGCTCGGCACCAACGGCGCGGGCCGGGTCTTCGTGATCGCCTATTCCGGCGGCGCGCTGATGGGTGGCGAGTACGACAAGGACGTCTACGCGTTCAAGGCCAAGTACAACGACGACTTCTATACCGGCGCGATCATCCGCATGCTCGAGGCCATGACCAAGGCGATGACGCAGGCGAAGTCGACCGATCCGGTCAAGGTGGCGTTCGCGATGGAAGGCCTGAAGTGGAAGAGCGAGTTCGGCGGCGACGTCGAGATGCGCAAGACCGACCACCAGCTGCAGCAGCCGCTCTACATCAGCGTCTGGCAGAAGACCGATGCGAAGAATTCGTACAGCGTCGAGAACACGGGGATGACCTTCGCCCAGGTCACCGAGTTCCCGAACTACGTTTCGAGCACGCCGACGAGCTGCCAGATGAAGCGGCCCGCGGCAGCGCCTTGAACGCGTCGTCTTTCCTGTAGCGTTGCAGGCTCGAGCCCACGCGGCTCGGGCCTGCGTTCTTTGGGGCAAGACGGGAACGGCGCGGCAGCGATGGAGTTCTTCACCATTTCGATGCTCAACGGCCTGAGCTACGGGCTGTTGCTGTTCATGCTGAGCTCGGGCCTGACGCTCATCTTCAGCATGATGGGCGTCCTCAACTTCGCGCACGCGAGCTTCTACATGCTCGGCGCCTACATCGCCTACACGATCGCGCGGCTGGTCGGCTTCTGGCCCGGCCTGATCCTCGCGCCGATCGTCGTCGGCGCGCTGGGAGCGCTGTTCGAGCGGGTGTGCCTGCGCCGCGTCCACAAGTTCGGCCACGTGCCCGAGCTCCTGATCACCTTCGGCCTGTCGTTCGTGGTGTTCGAGCTGGTCGTGCTCACCTGGGGCCGGATCGGCGTCGAGTTCCTGCCGCCCGAGGCGCTGCGCGGATCGGCGTTCACGATCATCAATTCGTCCGTCTCGGGTCTGCACGTCGTCGCCGGCGCGGCTCCGGCGGCGATGTGCTCGTCGGCCGACCCGGCCGTCCACGTCGCCTGCTCGCAGTTTCCCGCGACCCGTGCGTTCATGATGCTGATCGCGCTCGTGATGCTCGTCTTCCTCTGGCTGCTGCTGACCCGAACGCGGGTCGGCCTGGTGATCCAGAGCGCGCTCACGCATCCGGAGATGGTCGAGGCGCTCGGCCACAACGTGCCCAGGGTGTTCATGCTCGTCTTCGGCGCCGGCACCGCGCTCGCCGGGCTCGCCGGCGTGATCGGCGGCATCACGTTCGTCACCGAGCCGACGATGGCCGGTGCCGTCGGCTCCGTCATCTTCGTCGTCGTCGTGGTCGGCGGAATGGGCTCGCTCGCCGGCGCGTTCCTCGCTTCGATCCTGATCGGCGTGCTCCAGACCTTCGCGGTGGGCTCGGACGCTTCGCTGCTCACGGTCGCGCGAGCGCTCAACGTCGCGGTCTCGCCGGGCGCCGCCGACTACTCGCTTGTCAAGCTGACGATCGCGCAGGTCGCGCCGATCCTGCCGTATCTGCTCCTCGTCCTCGTGCTGATCTTCCGGCCGAAGGGGCTGCTCGGCACGCGCGAGGGTTGAATGGCCGCCGTCTCCTCCGCCGTCCCTGCACCGCTCGTGCCGCGCGCGATCCATCGTGGTCGCGTGATCGTGTGGGGCGGCTATGCGCTGCTCCTGTTCGTCGCGCCGCTGCTGATGCCGAGCAATCTCGAGCGTTCGGTGCTGACGCAGATCGGCATCGGCATCATCGCCTGCCTCTCGTACAACATGCTGCTCGGCCAGGGCGGCATGCTGAGCTTCGGTCACGCCGTCTACACCGGGCTCGGCACGTTCGTGGCCGTCCACGCGATGCTCGGCATCGCCGACCGCTCGTTCCCGGTGCCGATGAGCCTGGTCCCGCTCGTCGGCGGCGTCGCCGGGATGTTCTTCGCCGCGCTGCTCGGTTACGTGACGACGAAGAAGGCGGGGACGCCGTTCGCGATGATCACGCTCGGCATCGGCGAGCTCGTCGCGCCGATGGTGCTGATCGTCCCCGAGTTCTTCGGCGGCGAGGGCGGCGTCGCCGTCAACCGCTCCGCCGGACCCGCGGTGATGGGGATCACCTACGGGCCGCAGATCCAGGTCTACTACCTGGTCGCCGTCTACACGTTCGTCTGCACGGCGGCGATGTTCGCCTTCACGCGAACGCCGCTCGGCCGGATGCTCAATGCCGTGCGCGACAACCCGGAGCGGGTCGAGTTCATCGGCTACAGCACGCAGCGGGTGCGCTACTTCTCGTTCGTCATCGCAGGGTTCTTCGCCGGCATTTCCGGAGGCCTCTACGCGGTGCACTTCGAGATCGCGACTCCCGACGTCGTCGGCGCCGCCCGCTCCGGCGCCTACCTGCTGTTCACGTTCCTCGGCGGCGCGACGTTCTTCTTCGGCCCGATCATCGGCGCGGTCCTGATGGTGGTGGGCTTCGCCCTGTTCTCCGAGGTCACCAAGGCGTGGCTGCTCTACCTCGGCCTCATCTTCATGTTCATGGTCATGTACGCACCCGGCGGCATCGCCAGCCTGGTCATGATGAACGTGCGCGTCGCCAAGTACCGCAAGCTGCACCGGTTGTGGGGCTGGTACGGCGCGCTGGCCGCGGCGTCCGCGGTGATGCTGGTCGGCGCGGCCGCGCTGATCGAGATGATCTACCACCTCCAGCTCGGCGCCGCCGGAGAGACGACGATGCGCTATCTCGGCATCGCGCTCGACACCTCGCACGCGCCCAGCTGGGTCGGCGCCGTGGTCGTCTTCGCGATCGGCTTTGCCGCGTTCGAGTTCGTCCGGCGCCGGTTCGCGCGCGCGTGGGGCGCGATCCAGACCGAGATCGAAGCCGACATGACGTTCAAGGAGCCGACCCCGGCGGAGGTGCCCGCCGACGTCCCCGAGCGCGGCGCGGCGGCTTCGGCGGCGGCAGGCAAGCCATGACGGCGCCGTCGTACGCGGTCGAGCTGCGCGACGTCCGCAAGTCGTTCGGCAAGACCGAGATCATCCGCGGCGCCAACCTCGCCGTGCACCCAGGCGAGCGCGTCGCGGTGATCGGCCCGAACGGTGCCGGCAAGTCGACGCTCTTCAACCTCGTCAGCGGCCGCTTCGGGCCGACCAGCGGCGAGATCCTGCTCAACGGCGAGCGCATCGACGGCAAGGTGCCGTACGAGATCAACCGTCGCGGGCTGGCGCGCAGCTTCCAGATCACGAACATCTTCGGCCATCTCTCGGTGTTCGAGAACCTGCGCTGCGGCCTGCTCTGGTCGATGGGCTATCGCTACGCGTTCTGGAAGTTCCTCGCCAACCTCGCCGACGCGAACGAGCGCTCCGAGCAGCTGCTGCGCATGATCCGCCTCGAGCGCAAGCGCGACACGCTGGCGATGAACCTGACCTACGCCGAGCAGCGCGCGCTCGAGATCGGCATCACGATCGCCGGCGGCGCGAGCGTGATCCTGCTCGACGAGCCGACCGCGGGCATGAGCAAGAGCGAGACGGCGCGCTTCATCGACCTCATCCGCGAGGTCACCGTCGGCAAGACGCTGCTCACGGTCGAGCACGACATGGGCGTCGTCTTCGGTCTGGCCGACAAGATCGCCGTCCTCGTCTACGGCGAGGTGATCGCGTTCGACTCGCCCGATGCGGTGCGCGCGAATCCGCGCGTCCAGGAGGCGTATCTCGGCTCCGTCCTTGCGGACGCGCAAGCGGCCGGGGCCGCGCGGCCGGCACACTGAGTCTCGCCATGCTCCTGCAGCTTTCCGGCGTCCACGCGTACTACGGCAAGAGCCACATCCTGCACGGCGTCGACATGAATGTGCGCGAGGGCGAGATCGTGAGCCTGCTCGGCCGCAACGGCTCGGGCCGCTCGACGACGGTCAAGTCGATCATGGGGCTGGTCGCCGCCGAGGGCTCGATCCGCCTGCGCGACCGCGAGATCCTCGGCCAGCGCACGTTCACGATCGCGCACCACGGCGTCGGCTACGTGCCCGAGAACCGCGACATCTTTCCCAAGCTCACGGTCGAGCAGAACCTGCAGCTCGGCGAGAAGCGCGGCGCCAAGAAGCCGCGCTGGTCGTTCGACGACATGTACCGCCTGTTCCCGCGCCTGAAGGAGCGCGAGCACACCGAGGCCGGCGTGCTCTCGGGCGGCGAGCAGCAGATGCTGACGCTCTGCCGCACCCTGATGGGCGATCCCGACCTGATCATGATCGACGAGCCGACCGAAGGGCTCGCGCCGAAGATCGTCGAGCTCGTCGGCGAGTACCTGCAGGAGCTGCGCCGGCGCGGCGTCTCGGTCCTGCTCGTGGAGCAGAAGCTGACGATCGCGCTGCAGATCTCCGAGCGCTGCTACGTCATGGGCCACGGCAGCATCGTCTTCGAAGGCACTCCCGCCGACCTGCGCCGCAACGCCGAGATCCGCAAGGAGTGGCTCGAGGTCTGAGCCACGTCGACGCCCGCAGCGCGCAAGCCATGGCGACCGTCCCGAGGACCTCCCCGCAGCGCGGCCCCGCGTCGTCGACGAGATCGCAACGCACGCGGCATGACGTCGTGCCGAGGAGAAGCGATTGAGCGCCACCGACCCCACCGCGCCGCCGTCGCGCGAGCTGCTGCTCCTCGAGCTGCGTGCGATCGGCGAGCTGAGCGCGTTCTTCGCGACGTATCCGCTGCTGCGCCTGGCGCCGCGCGGCGACGGCCACGCGGTGCTCGTCGTCCCCGGGCTCGCTGCGAGCGATGCGTCGACGGCGCCGCTGCGCCGCTTCCTCGCCGACCAGGGCTGGAAACCGCACGGCTGGCAGCTCGGCGCGAACCACGGTCCGCGCCCGGGCGTCGAAGCGAAGATGCAGGAGCGCCTCGCGAGCCTGTTTCGCGCGTCAGGCCGCACGGTGAGCGTGATCGGCTGGAGCCTCGGCGGCATCTTCGCGCGCGAGATCGCGCGCCGTGCACCAGAGCAGGTGCGCACGGTGATCACGCTCGGCAGCCCGTTCGCCGGCGCGCCGCGCGCGAGCAACGCGTGGCGGCTCTACGAGCGCGTGAGCGAACGCAAGGTCGACGACCACCCGTGGCGCGAACGCATGAAGGTGCCGCCGCCGGTACCGGCGACCGCGATCTTCAGCCGCAGCGACGGCATCGTCGCCTGGCAGGGATGCCTCGAGCAGGAGGGGCCGAGCGCCGAGAACATCGAGGTGCAGGGCAGCCATTGCGGCCTCGGCCACAACCCGCTCGCGCTCTACGCGATCGCCGATCGGCTGGCGCAGCGCGAAGGGCATTGGCGGCGCTTCGACCGCAGCGGGCTGAGCGGCCTCGTGTATCCCGATCCGCAGCGCGAGCACGACGCGCCGGGTGTCGCGGCGCGGGCGGCCGGGCCGACCGGCAACGCGCGGCCCACGAATTCCACCTTCGACGCGAGGCGAGCATGAAATCACTCGGCGGGCTCGACGCCAGCTTTCTCTACATGGAGACGCCGCAGACGCCGATGCACGTCGCCGGCCTCTCGATCGTCGAGCTGCCCAAGGGCTTCCACGGCAGCTTCTACGAGCTCTACAAGCGCCACCTCGCGACGCGCCTGCACCTCTTCCCGGTGCTGCAGAAGAAGATCGTCCCGGTGCCCTGGGACATCGACCATCCGATCTGGGTCGACGACGACGAGCTCGACATCGACTACCACATCCGCGAGAGCCGGCTGCCCAAGCCCGGCACGATGGAGCAGCTCGAGGATCTCGTCGGTCGCCTGCACTCGAACTTCCTCGACCGCAGCCGGCCGCTGTGGGAGTTCTACGTCATCGACGGCCTCGCCGACGGCCACGTCGCGATCTACACCAAGATCCACCACGCCGCGGTCGACGGCGGCGCCGGCATGGCGCTGACCAACATGATGTACGACACCAGCCCGACCGGGCGGCAGATCGAGCCGCCGCCGCCGGCGTCGGCGACGAAGAGCGAAGTGCCCGACGCGCTCGAGCTGATCGGCGGCGCGTACCGCAACATGCTGAGCCAGCAGGTCAGCGCGCTGCGCAAGATCCCGGACGTGCTGAAGGCGATCGCGAGCGTCGCGATGCCGGTCGTCGGCAGCGTCGTGCGGCTGCCGGCGCAGCGGCTGCCGAACCTGGTCGCGCCGAAGACGATCCTCAACGCGACGATCACCAGCCAGCGCGCGTTCACGGCGCGCTCGCTGCCGCTCGCCGATGCCAAGGCGATCGCCAAGGAGACCGGCACCAAGCTGAACGACGTCGTCATGGCGACGTGCGCCGGGGCGCTCAGGCGCTACCTGATCGAGAAGCACGCGCTGCCGAAGGAGCCGCTCGTCGCGTTCGTTCCGGTGTCGCTGCGCGATCCCGGCAACGCCGAGGCGAACAACCAGGTCTCGGGGATGCTGTGCAGCCTCGCCACCGACATCCGCGATCCGCTCGAGCGGCTGAAGGCGATCCAGGAGTCGTCCCGCCAGGCCAAGGATCTGAGCGGCAAGGTGCGCGACGCGCAGCCGCGCGACTTCTCGATCTTCGGCGCGCCGTTCGTGATGCACGAGGCGATGCAGCTCTACGGTCGCTCGCACCTCGCCGATCGCCTGCCGCCGCCGGCCAACGCCGTCATCTCGAACGTCCCCGGTCCGCAGACGCCGCTGTACGTCGCCGGAGCGAAGGTGCTGACGCTCTATCCGGTGTCGATCCCGTCGCACGGCATGGCGCTGAACCTGACCGTGCAGAGCTACTGCGGGTCGCTCGACTTCGGACTCACCGCGTGTCGCAAGACGGTGCCCGATCTGCGCAAGCTCGCCGGCTACCTCGACGAAGCGCTGCAGGAGCTGCTCGAGGCCGCGGTTCCCGCGCGCGCGCGTGACGCCGCGCCCGCGCGTGCGGCGGC
>JASLGD010000129.1 GCA_030150305.1 Caldimonas sp.
CGTCGGCAGCCACCAGACGCTGACCGACTTCCTCCTGCCCGACTGGGAAGGCGAGCGCCCGCCGTCGTCGCGCGAGATCGCCGTCGCCGCCAACAAGCACGGCGCGCGCTTCGTCCTCGTCACCAGCATCCCGCTTCCCGACCAGTTCCTCGACAACGTGCTGGCGTCGCCGCAAGGCGCGGTGACGGGCGAGAAGTTCGAGCGCTTCGAGACGAGCTTCGTCGGCGCCGGCGAGACGCTCTCGGCCGCGCTCGCCGCGCTGCTCGCGACCGGCGTCGAGCTGCACGCCGCCGTCGGCGAGGCGCTCGCGTTCCTCGACCAGGCGCTCGACGCGGGCTTTCGCCCGGGCATGGGCAATGTCGTTCCCGACCGCTTCTTCTGGGCGCTGCCCGGCGAAGGCGACGAGGAAGGCGAAGGCGGCGACGACGTCGGCGCGGGCGACGCCGAGACGGCGCCGAAGAACCCGCGCCACGTCCACTGACGCAACGCGACGGCGCAGCGACGATGCCGTCCAACGCCGAGCTGTTCGAACGCGCGCAGCGCGTCATCCCCGGCGGCGTCAACTCGCCGGTGCGGGCATTTCGCGCCGTCGGCGGAACGCCGCGCTTCATCGCGCGCGGCGACGGCGCGTCCCTGTTCGACGCCGAGGGCCGTCGCTACATCGACTACATCGGCTCGTGGGGCCCGATGATCCTCGGCCACCGCCACCCGGCGGTGCAGGCCGCGGTGCACGCCGCGGTCGACGACGGCCTCTCGTTCGGCGCACCGACCGCGCGCGAGACCGAGCTCGTCGAGACGATCCTCGCCCACGTGCCGGGCGTCGAGCAGCTGCGCCTGGTCAGCTCGGGAACCGAGGCGGCGATGAGCGCGCTGCGGCTCGCGCGCGGCGCGACCGGCCGCAACGTCATCGTCAAGTTCGAGGGCTGCTACCACGGCCACGCCGACGCGCTTCTCGTCAAGGCTGGCTCGGGGCTGGCGACGTTCGGCCACCCGACCAGCGCCGGCGTCCCGGAGACGGTCGTGCAGCACACGCTCGTCCTCGAATACAACAACGTCGCCGCGCTCGAGGCGGCGTTCGCGGGCCACGGCAGCGCCATCGCGTGCGTGATGGTCGAGCCGATCGCGGGCAACATGAACTTCGTGCGTGCGTCGGTCCCGTTCATGCGCCGGCTGCGCGAGCTCTGCAGCGCGCACGGCGCGCTGCTCGTCCTCGACGAGGTGATGACCGGCTTTCGCGTCGCGCTCGGTGGCGCGCAGAGCCTCTACGCGAAGGCGATCCCCGGCTTCGCGCCCGACCTCAGCGTGTTCGGCAAGGTGATCGGCGGCGGCATGCCGCTCGCCGCGTTCGGCGGCAAGCGCGCGCTGATGGAGCAGCTCGCGCCGCTCGGCCCCGTCTACCAGGCCGGGACCCTCTCGGGCAACCCGGTCGCGACCGCGTGCGGGCTGGCGACGTTGCGCGAGATCGCCAGGCCCGGCTTCTTCGACGCGCTCGCCGAGCGCACGCGCGGGCTCGTCGTCGGCCTCGTCGAGGCGGCGCAGAGCGCAGGCGTCGCGATGACCGCCGACTGCGAAGGCGGCATGTTCGGCTTCTTCTTCGCCGCCGAGCTGCCGCAGAACTACGGCGAGGTGATGGCGACCGACAAGGACCGCTTCAACCGCTTCTTCCACGCCATGCTCGAGCGCGGCGTCTACCTCGCGCCGGCGCTCTACGAGGCCGGCTTCGTCAGCGCGGCACACACGCACGACGACATCGCCGCGACCGTCGCCGCGGCGCGCGCGAGCCTCGCCGCCTGAAGCGCGAAGAGTGCCGCACAGCGGCGCGCATCGCAACCGTCGCCCTCCCTAGAATCGTCCGATGCATCTGCACATCCTCGGCATCTGCGGCACCTTCATGGGCGGCGTCGCCGCGCTCGCGCGCGAAGCCGGCCACCGCGTCACCGGCTGCGACGCCAACGTCTATCCGCCGATGAGCGAGCAGCTCGCGGCGCTCGGCATCGAGCTGATCGAAGGCTACGGCGCCGACCAGCTCGCGCTCGCGCCGGATCTCTTCGTCATCGGCAACGCGCTGACGCGCGGCAACCCGCTCGTCGAGGCGATCCTCGACGCCAACGTCGCCTACACGAGCGGCCCGCAGTGGCTCGCCGAGCACGTGCTCGCGCGCCGCCACGTCCTCGCCGTCGCAGGCACGCACGGCAAGACCGGGACGACGGCGATGCTGGCGTGGATCCTTGAGCGCGCCGGCCGCGCGCCGGGCTTTCTCATCGGCGGCGTGCCGCTCGACTTCGGCGTCTCGGCGCGGCTCGGCACGGCGGACGCGCCGTTCGTGATCGAGGCCGACGAGTACGACACCGCGTTCTTCGACAAGCGCAGCAAGTTCGTCCACTACCGGCCGCGCACCGCGATCCTCAACAACCTCGAGTTCGACCACGCCGACATCTTCGACGACCTCGCCGCGATCGAGCGCCAGTTCCACCACCTCGTCCGCACCGTGCCGCGCAAGGGCCGCCTCGTCGTCAACGCGCGCGACGAGGCGCTGCAGCGCGTCCTCGCGAAGGGCTGCTGGAGCGAGGTGCAGCGCTTCGGCGCGCGCAAGGAGGAGCCGGGGATGCTGCGCGCGCGCGGCGAGCCGCACGCGTTCGACGTCCTGCGCGGCAGCCTCAAGATCGCGCGCGTCGAGTGGTCGCTGCTCGGCGAGCACAACCAGCTCAACGCGCTCGCCGCGATCGCCGCCGCCGAGCACGTCGGCGTCGATCCGCAAGTCGCGGCGCACGCGCTCGGCGAGTTCCGCAACGTCCGTCGCCGCCTCGAGCTGCGCGGCACGGTCGGCGGCGTCGCCGTCTACGACGACTTCGCGCACCACCCGACCGCGATCCGCACGACGATCGAGGGGCTCCGCCGCAAGGTCGGCAACGCGCGCATCCTCGCCGTCTTCGAGCCGCGCTCGAACACGATGAAGCTGGGCGCGATGAAGGCGCAGCTGCCGTGGGCGCTCGAGGAAGCCGACGTCGCGTTCTGCCATTCGGGCGGTCTCTCGTGGGACGCCGCGCAAGCGCTCGCGCCGATGGGCGCGCGCGCGATCGTCGCGCCGACCGTGCCCGAGCTGGTGCAGCGCATCGTCGCGATCGCGCGCGCCGGCGACCACGTCCTGTGCATGAGCAACGGCGGCTTCGGCGACATCCACAAGAAGCTTCTCGAGGCGCTCGCACCGCCCGGCCGCGCCGCGGCGTGAGCAGCGCCGCATGAGCACCGCAGCCGCTGCGCCGGCGCTCACCCACCTGCTCTACCTGCACGGCTTTCGCTCGTCGCCGCAGTCGACGAAGGCGAAGAAGGTCGGCGCCTGGATCGCTGCGCATCGGCCCGACGTCGTCTGGTGGTGCCCGCAGCTCGCGCCATCGCCGGCGACAGCGATGCGCGACGTCTTCGCCGGCATCGACGGCTGGCCGCGCGACCGCATCGGCATCGTCGGCAGCTCGCTCGGCGGCTTCTACGCGACCGTCGTCGCCGAGCGGCACGGCGGCCGCGCCGTCGTCCTCAACCCCGCGGTCGATCCGGCGCGCGACCTCGCCGACGCGATCGGGACGACGACCGCGTGGCACAGCGATGCGCCGTTCGAGTTCCGGCGCGAGTACGTCGACGAGCTGCGCGCGCTCGCGCCGCCCGCCGAGCTGACCGACCCGGAGCGCTACTTGGCCGTGATCGCGACCGGCGACGAGGTGCTCTCGTGGCGCGAGATGCGCGCTCGCTACGCGCGCTGCCGGCTGCGCGTCGTCGAAGGCAGCGACCACGCACTCTCCGACTTCGACGAGCACCTGCCTGCCGTGCTCGCGTTCCTCGGGCTCGCGACCTAGCGGCCGCTCACGCCGCCCAGTGGAGCAGCGTGTAGACGACGCGCCCCCAGACCTCGCCGTTGAACCAGGCGAGCGCGACGACGCCGAGCCAGGCGCGCATCCGCCGCGCGCGCTGCCCCCAGACCTCGTTCTCGAAGGCGATCGAGATCGCGAAGCCGAACAGCGCCGCGACGGCGAGCAGCGCCGCGACGACGCCGACCGCCCAGCGCACGATCGTCACCAGCATCGTCCGGACCTTCGCGGCGCCGTCGCCGCAGTGCGCGCTCCCCGGCGGGTGCGCCTCACCATGCAGGCGCCAGCTCGGCCATCCCCCGCGGCGCCTCGGCCTCGTCCTCGAAGGTGACGATCTGCCACGCCGAGCGGTCGGCGAGCAGCGTGCGGACGAGCCGGTTGTTGAGCGCATGGCCCGACTTGAACGCGCGGTACGCCGCGAGCAGTGGATGGCCGACGAGGACGAGATCGCCGATCGCGTCGAGGATCTTGTGCTTGACGAACTCGTCGTCGTAGCGCAGCCCTTCGCTGTTGAGGACCTTGAACTCGTCGACGACGACCGCGTTGTCGAGGCTGCCGCCGAGCGCGAGGCCGCGCGAGCGCATCATCTCGACGTCCTTGGTGAAGCCGAACGTGCGCGCGCGCGCGATCTCGTTCTTGTACTTGCCCGAGCCCATGTCGAAAACGAAGCGCTGGCCGGTCTCGCTCACCACCGGATGGTCGAACTCGATCTCGAAGCCGAGCGTGTAGCCCTCGTGCGGCTCGAGGCGTGCCCACTTGGCGTCGGCGCCCTCGCCCTCGCGCACCTCGACCGGACGCAGCACGCGCAGGAACCGCTTCGGCGCGTCCTGCAGGACGATGCCGGCGCTCTGCAGCAGGAACACGAACGAAGCCGCCGAGCCGTCGAGGATCGGCACCTCCTCGGCGGTGATGTCGACGACGAGGTTGTCGAGGCCGAGCCCCGAGCACGCCGACAGCAGGTGCTCGACCGTCTTCACCTTCGGCCCGGCCGGCGTGCCGTCGGCCGACAGCGTCGTCGCCATCCGCGTGTCGCAGACGTTGAACGCGTTCGCCGCGATCGTCACCGGCCGCGGCAGGTCGACGCGGCGAAAGACGATGCCGGCGTCGGCGGGCGCCGGATGGAGCCGCAGCTCGACCTTCTGCCCGCCGTGCACGCCGACGCCGACGGCGCGCGTCATCGACTTGAGCGTACGTTGGCGAAGCATGTCGCGATTTTAGGCGGCGACGCTTTGTCTGGATGGAGACCGATGCCGGCAGAAGCGTCGCGAGCGGCCCGAGGTGCAGGCGCAGGAGCGCAGCCGTACAGGCGTACGGCGAGCACCTCCGGACGCACCTCGGCCCGCGCGCTGCGCCTTTGACGACAGCAGTCTCCCTCGTGCGAAGGCAGCGAGGGGCGGCGCCTAAAATCGCGCGATGCTGGCGCAACGGCCGCACCGCGGCGGCGAAGGTCGACGCGCTCGCGAGCAACGGCATGGACGAGATCGAGATCCCCGCGTTCTTGCGCAAGCAGGCGGACTGATGCCGCCCGAGGCTGCAGCGCGGACCGATCTGCGTCCGGAGGTGCTCGCCGTGCTCCAGCACGGCTGCGCTCCTGCGAACGCACTTCGGC
>JASLGD010000133.1 GCA_030150305.1 Caldimonas sp.
GGTGTGGCCGAACCTCACCGCCCAGCCGGCGATCCTGGGCGCCCGCGTCACGCGCTTCGCCCTGCAGCCCGACGACGGCGGCCAATGGCGGCTCGACGTCGGCGCGCTCTGCGCGGCGGTGACCGGGCGCACCCGGGTCCTGCTCGTCAATTCGCCCAACAACCCGACCGGCTGGACCCTCGCACGCGACGAGCAGCAGGCGCTCCTCGAGCGCTGCCGCGCGACCGGGACGTGGATCGTCGCCGACGAGGTCTACGAGCGCATCCATTTCGGCGACGATCGCCGGCCGCCGTCGCCCGCCCCCAGCTTTCTCGACATCGCCGACGCCGACGACCGCTTGATGGTCGTCCACAGCTTTTCGAAGAGCTTCCTGATGACCGGCTGGCGGCTCGGTTGGCTCGTCGTTCCGCCCGGCGCCGCTCCGCAGCTCGCCAAGCTGATCGAGTTCAACACCTCGTGCGCTCCGGTGTTCGTGCAGCGCGCCGGCCTCGCGGCGCTGGCGCAGTCCGAGCGCTTCGTTCCCGGCTTGATCGATCGCCTGCGCGACTGTCGCGACACGCTGCTGCCGCTCCTGCGCGACATCCCCGGCGTGCAGGTCGCGACGCCGCGCGGCGGGCTGTACGCGTTCCTGCGCGCGCCGGGCAGCGACGATTCGCTCGCGTTCGCCAAGCGCCTCGTCCAGCAGGCGGGTGTCGGCATCGCTCCGGGCGCGGCGTTCGGCCCCGAGGGCGAGGGCTGGCTGCGCTGGTGCTTCGCGTCGCGCGATCCCGAGCGTCTGCGCGTCGGTGCGGAGCGGCTCGCCGCGTTCGTGCGGCTATAATGGCCGGCCTTGCTGCGCCCGCAGCGAGCGAGCACGACGCCGGTCGGTTTCACCGGCGATCGCAAGTCCAGAGCCGAAACCGCAGCGCCGCTTGGTTGCCGGAGCTCGGTTTCACACGAGGAATCGAGATGCCTGCCACCACCCAGCACAAGGCCGAGATCGTCAAGGCGCACGCGCGCTCGGCCAACGACACCGGTTCGACCGAGGTGCAAGTCGCCTTGCTCACCGACCGGATCAACGAGCTCACGCCGCACTTCAAGACCCATCTGAAGGACCACCACGGCCGCCGTGGGCTGCTCAAGATGGTCAACCGCAGAAAGAGCCTACTGGCCTACCTGAAAGCCACCGACGCCGAGCGCTACACGGCGCTGATCCACAAGCTCGGCCTTCGCAAGTAAGCGATGGCCGCTGCCCGCAGCCGACTGGCCTCGACCGGCGGCACGCGGGCGCGCAGGACCCAGCGGTCATCAGGCGTCGCCGTGTCATTCCCTCGTCGTTCGCACGTCGTGAGCGAGCACCGACGGAATGGCATTGCGCCGAGACGCTGAGTCCGGGTGTCGGCGCCGCCCGAAGCGCGCCGCTCAATCGGAGAACCAGTCATGAGCATCTTCAACAAGGTCACCAAGACGTTCCAGTGGGGCCAGCACACCGTCACGCTCGAAACCGGCGAGATCGCGCGGCAGTCGAGCGGCGCGGTGGTCGTGAGCATCGAGGACACGGTCGTCCTCGCGACCGTCGTCGCGCGCAAGGACGCCAAGCCCGGCCAGGACTTCTTCCCGCTCACCGTCGACTACATCGAGAAGACGTACGCCGCCGGCAAGATCCCCGGTAGCTTCTTCAAGCGCGAAGGCCGCCCGAGCGAGCTCGAGACGCTGACGTCGCGCCTGATCGACCGGCCGCTGCGTCCACTCTTCCCGGACGGCTTCTACAACGAGGTCCAGGTCGTCATCCACGTCCTCTCGCTCAACCCCGAGATCGCCGCCGACATCCCCGCGCTGATCGGCGCGAGCGCCGCGCTCGCGATCTCCGGCATCCCGTTCAACGGCCCGATCGGCGCGGCGCGCGTCGGCTATCTGAACGGCCAGTACGTCCTCAATCCGACCAAGACGCAGCTCGCCGAGTCGCAGATGGACCTCGTCGTCGCGGGCACGCAGGCGGCGGTGCTGATGGTCGAGTCGGAGGCGCAGCAGCTGAGCGAGGAAGTCATGCTCGGCGGCGTCGTCTTCGGCCACGAGCAGGGCAACGTCGCGATCGCGGCGATCAACGACCTCGTCCGCGATGCCGGCAAGCCGATGTGGGACTGGCAGCCGCCCGCGAAGGACGAGGCGTTCATCGCCGAGGTGACGGCGAACGCGGAACAGGCGATCCGCGCCGCCTACCAGATCCGCTCCAAGCAGGCGCGCACGCAGGCGACGCGTGAAGCGTACGCGGCGACCAAGAACGCGCTCACCGCGGCGGGCACGGAGTTCGATCCGGTCAAGGTCGACAACCTGCTGTTCGACATCGAAGCCAAGGTCGTCCGCAGCCAGATCCTCTCGGGCGAGCCGCGCATCGACGGCCGCGACACGCGCACCGTGCGGCCGATCGAGATCCGCACCGGGCTGCTGCCGCGCGTCCACGGCTCGGCGCTCTTCACGCGCGGCGAAACGCAGGCGCTGGTCGCGGCGACGCTCGGCACCGACCGCGACTCGCAGCGCATCGACGCGCTCGCCGGCGAGTACAGCGAGCACTTCATGCTCCACTACAACATGCCGCCATTCGCGACCGGCGAGACCGGCCGCGTCGGCTCGCCGAAGCGACGCGAGATCGGCCACGGCCGGCTGGCCAAGCGCGCGCTCGTCGCCGTGTTGCCGGATCGCGCCGAGTTTCCGTACTCGATGCGCATCGTCTCGGAGATCACCGAGTCGAACGGCTCGTCGTCGATGGCATCGGTGTGCGGCGGCTGCCTCGCGATGATGGACGCCGGCGTGCCGCTGAAGGCGCACGTGGCCGGCATCGCGATGGGCCTGATCAAGGAAGGCAACCGCTTCGCCGTGCTGACCGACATCCTCGGCGACGAGGATCACCTCGGCGACATGGACTTCAAGGTCGCCGGCACGACGACCGGCGTCACCGCGCTGCAGATGGACATCAAGATCCAGGGCATCACGAAGGAGATCATGCAGGTCGCGCTCGCGCAGGCGAAGGAAGCGCGGCTGCACATCCTCGCCAAGATGCAGGAAGCGCTCGGCGGCGCAAAGGCCGAGGTCTCGCAGTTCGCGCCGCGCCTTTACACGATGAAGATCAACCCGGAGAAGATCCGCGACGTCATCGGCAAGGGCGGCGCGACGATCCGCGCGCTCACCGAAGAGACCGGGACGACGATCGACATCGCCGAGGACGGCACGATCACGATCGCATCTGTCGACGGCGCCAAGGCCGAGATGGCGAAGAAGCGCATCGAGGAGCTCACCGCCGAGGTCGAGGTCGGCAAGATCTACGAAGGCCCGGTGACGAAGATCCTCGACTTCGGCGCGCTCGTGAACCTGCTGCCCGGCAAGGACGGGTTGCTGCACATCAGCCAGATCGCCAACCAGCGCGTCGAGAAGGTCACCGACTACCTGAGCGAAGGGCAGATCGTCCGCGTCAAGGTCCTCGAGACCGACGACAAGGGTCGCGTCAAGCTCTCGATGAAGGCACTGCTCGACCGCGACACGCCGCCGCGCGAGCCCGCGGTCCACGAGTGACGCGGACGGCGTCGTCGTCGTGAAAGCGATCGAGATCTCGGCCCCCGGGCCGGCCGACGTCCTGCGCCTTGTCGAGCGGCCCGACCCCGCGTTCGGCGCGGGCGAAGCGCTCATCCGCGTCGCCGCGTCGGGCATCAATCGCCCCGACGTGCTGCAGCGCAAGGGCATGTATCCGGTGCCGCCCGGTGCGTCCGACATCCCTGGCCTCGAGGTCGCGGGGACGATCGTCGACGGCGATCGCGCCGCGCTTGCCGCGGCCGGCCTCGCGGTCGGCGCGCGCGTCTGCGCCCTCGTCGCCGGCGGCGGCTACGCCGAGCTTTGCGTCGCGCCGGTCGCGCAGTGCCTGCCCACGCCGGCGAACCTGAGCGATGTCGAAGCGGCGAGCCTGCCCGAGACGTTCTTCACCGTCTGGTCGAACGTGTTCGACCGCGCTCGCCTGCAGCGCGGCGAGACGTTGCTCGTCCACGGCGGCTCGAGCGGCATCGGCGTCACCGCGATCCAGCTCGCGAAGGCAGCGGGCGCGTCGGTCATCGTCACCGTCGGCTCGGCCGACAAGGCGGCGGCGTGCCGCGCGCTCGGCGCCGACCACGCGATCGACTACAAGAGCCAGGACTTCGTCGCCGAGGTGCTCCGCATCACCGGCGGCAAGGGCACCGACGTCGTCCTCGACATGGTCGCCGGCGACTACATCGCGCGCGACGTGCAGTGCCTCGCCGAGGACGGCCGCATCGCGATCATCGCGGTGCAGGGCGGAACGAAGTCGGCGTTCGACTCCGGGCTCGTGCTGCGCCGGCGCCTGACGATCACCGGCTCGACGCTGCGTCCGCGGCCGGTCGCGTTCAAGGCGCAGATCGCGGCGTCGCTCAGGAAGTTCGTCTGGCCCTGGCTCGAGGCGGGCACCGTCAAGCCGGTGATCCACCAGGTGTTCGCGGCCGCCGACGCGGCGCGCGCGCACGAGCTGATGGAGTCCAACCGGCACATCGGCAAGCTGGTGCTGACGTGGTGACGAGCGCGCCTTCGCGGCGCAAGCTCGTCGTCGGCAACTGGAAGATGAACGGCAGCGTCGCCGCCAACGCGGCGCTGCTCGATGCCCTCGTCGCGACGTCGCTCGGCAGTGCCGAGGTGTCGGTCTGCGTCCCGGCGCCGTTTCTTCGCGACGTCGCCAACGCGCTCGCGAACAGCGCGGTCGCCTGGGGCGGGCAGGACTGCTCGCCGCACGCGTCGGGTGCGTACACCGGCGAGGTGTCGGCGGCGATGCTCGCAGAGCTCGGCTGCCGCCACGTCATCGTCGGCCACTCCGAGCGGCGCGCGATGCACGGCGAGAGCGACGCGCTGGTCGCCGCCAAGGCGAGCGCCGCGCTGGCGAGCAGCGTCGTCCCGATCGTCTGCGTCGGCGAGACCCTCGCCGAGCGCGAAGGCGGTGCAACCGAGCGCGTCGTCGCGCGCCAGCTCGGTGCGGTCGTCGATGCCCTCGGCGCGCGCACCGACGGCATCGTCGTCGCGTACGAACCGGTGTGGGCGATCGGCACCGGCAAGACCGCGACTCCCGTCGAGGCGCAAGCGGTGCACGCCTTCCTGCGCACGCTCCTCGGCGAGCGCGGCGCCGACGGCGGCGCGATCCGGATCCTCTACGGCGGCAGCGTCAAGCCCGACAACGCGGCCGAGCTCTTCCGCAAGCCCGACATCGACGGCGGCCTCATCGGCGGCGCGTCGTTGAAGGCGGCGGACTTCATCGCCATCTGCCGTGCCGCAGGGTGAACAACGAAGAACAGAAAGTCGCTTCGCATGAACATCGTGATGAACCTCGTCCTCGGGCTGCAGATCCTGACCGCGCTGACGATGATCGGGCTCGTGCTGCTGCAGCACGGCAAGGGCGCCGACATGGGCGCCTCGTTCGGCAGCGGCGCGTCGGGCAGCCTCTTCGGCGCGACCGGCAGCGCGAACTTCCTGTCGCGCTCGACCGCGGTGTGCGCCGGCGTGTTCTTCGTCTGCACGCTCTACCTGGCGTACAACGCCAACGAGCGGCCGCGCGCGAGCACGGGCACCAGCATCCTCGACCGTCCGAACGCCGCCGCGTCGGCAGCGGCGCCGGCGTCGTCGGCAGCGTTCGCGATTCCTGGCGCGGCCAGCGGCGCCGTGCCGCTCGCCGCGCCGGCCGCGCCGGCGACCGGGAGCGCGCCGGTAGGCGCGTCGGGAGGGGCGGCGATCCCGCAGAAGTAAGTTCCGCGCTCTCGCCCTCGACTAGAATTCGAGGTTGCCCGGCGAGCCACTCCTCATGCGAGCCGGACAGCGAATAAGAACGCCGCCGACGTGGTGAAATTGGTAGACACGCTATCTTGAGGGGGTAGTGGCGAAAGCTGTGCGAGTTCGAGTCTCGCCGTCGGCACCATCTCAATGCAACTCGACCCCTACCTTCCGGTCATCCTGTTCATCCTGGTCGGGGTGGCAGTGGGCGTCGCGCCCCAGGTGCTCGGCTTCCTGCTCGGCCCGCGGCGGCCCGACCAGGCGAAGAACTCGCCGTACGAGTGCGGCTTCGAGGCGTTCGAGGACGCGCGCATGAAGTTCGACGTGCGCTACTACCTCGTCGCGATCCTCTTCATCCTGTTCGACCTCGAGATCGCGTTCCTCTTCCCCTGGGCCGTCGCGTTGCGCGAGATCGGCGCGACCGGCTTCTGGGCCATGATGGTGTTCCTCGCCATCCTCGTCGTCGGCTTCGCCTACGAGTGGAAGCAGGGCGCCCTCGACTGGGAATGACGCGGGCCTTCACCACGCACCAGCCATGAGTCTCGAAGGCGTCCTCAACGAAGGCTTCGTCACGACGACCGTCGACAAGGTCATCAACTGGTCGAAGACCGGGTCGCTGTGGCCGATGACGTTCGGCCTGGCGTGCTGCGCGGTGGAGATGATGCATGCCGGCGCGGCGCGCTACGACATCGACCGCTTCGGCATGCTGTTCAGGCCGAGCCCGCGGCAGAGCGACCTCATGATCGTCGCCGGCACGCTGTGCAACAAGATGGCGCCTGCGCTGCGCAAGGTCTACGACCAGATGGCCGAGCCGCGCTGGGTCATCTCGATGGGCTCGTGCGCCAACGGCGGCGGCTACTACCACTACAGCTATTCGGTCGTGCGGGGCTGCGACCGGATCGTCCCCGTCGACGTCTACGTGCCCGGCTGTCCGCCGACGGCCGAGGCGCTCCTCTACGGCGTCCTCCAGCTGCAGGCCAAGATCCGGCGCGAGAACACGATCGCGCGGTGAGCGCGGCCCCACGATGAGCAGGCTCGACACGTTGCAGGAAGCGCTCGGCTCTCGCCTCGGAGAGCGCGCGAAGAAGGTCGAGCGCGCGCTCGGCGAGCTGACGGTCACCGTCGGCGCCGCCGACTATCTCGAGGCCGCGACGCTGCTGCGCGACTCGCCCGAGCTGGCGTTCGAGCAGTTGATCGACCTCTGCGGCGTCGACTACTCGAGCTTTCGCGACGAGCCGCGGGAAGGTCCGCGCTACTGCGTCGTCAGCCACCTGCTTTCGCTCACGCACAACTGGCGCGTCCGCCTGAAGGTCTTCTGCGCCGACGACGACGTCCCGCAGATCGCGTCGCTGACCGATGTGTGGAGCGCAGCCAACTGGTACGAGCGCGAGGCGTTCGACCTCTACGGGATCGTCTTCGACGGCCACGTCGACCTGCGCCGCATCCTCACCGACTACGGCTTCATCGGCCACCCGATGC
>JASLGD010000237.1 GCA_030150305.1 Caldimonas sp.
AAGGTCGACTCGGCCGCCGAATCGGCACGCGTGCTGGTCGAGGCCGTGAAGCGCGACCTGAAGCCGCGCGACATCATCACGCGGCGCTCGATCGAGAACGCCGGGTCGGTGCTGATGGCCACCGGCGGCTCGACCAACGCCGTGCTGCACTATCTGGCGATCGCGCACGCCGCAGGCGTGGACTGGACGATCGACGACTTCGAGCGCATGCGCAAGAAGGTGCCGGTGCTGTGCGACCTGAAACCCTCCGGCAAGTACCTCGCGGTCGACCTGCACCGTGCCGGCGGCATTCCGCAGGTGATGAAGATCCTGCTCAACGCCGGCCTGCTGCACGGCGACTGCATGACCATCACCGGCAAGACGGTGGCCGAGAACCTTGCCGACGTGCCGGACGCGCCGCGCGCCGACCAGGACGAGCGCCGCCTCCTTTGTCGCGCCGACGATCTCGTCCTCGACGTTGGCCATCGTGCTCGCGTACGGCAGCGCCATGCCGAGCGCCTCGAACGAAGAGCTCATCGTGTTCGCGGTGTACATGCCGCCGCACGAGCCGCTGCCCGGGATCGCGCGGCGCTCGATCTCGTGGAAGTCGTGCTCGCTCATGCGGCCGGCGGTGAACTGTCCGACCGCCTCGAAGACGCTGACGATGTTGAGGTCCTGGCCCTGGTAACGGCCGGGCAGGATCGTGCCGCCGTAGACGTAGATCGCCGGCACGTTGGCGCGGCAGATGCCCATCATGCCGCCGGGCATGTTCTTGTCGCAGCCGCCGATGACGAGGACGCCGTCCATCCACTGGCCGCCGACGCACGTCTCGACGCAGTCGGCGATGACCTCGCGCGAGACGAGGCTGTACTTCATTCCCTCGGTGCCCATCGCCATGCCGTCGCTGATCGTCGGCGTGCCGAAGATCTGCGGGTTCGCGCCCGCGGCCTTCAATGCGTCGACCGCCGCGTCGGCGAGCTTCTGCAGGCCCGAGTTGCACGGCGTGATCGTCGAGTGCCCGTTGGCGACGCCGATCATCGGCTTGCCGAAGTCGCCCTCCTGGTAGCCGAGGGCGTAGTACATCGACCGGTTCGGCGCGCGCGCGGTGCCTTCGGTGATGTTGCGGGAGCGGCGGTTGCTGGCCATGGGCGGTCATCCTGAGCGGAGCGAAGGATCTCATCGTAGCGCCGGGATCCTTCGCTTCGCCCGGGAGGACGCGCGAGGGCGCCCCGTATCATTTCGGCATGCTGAGGCATCCGCAGTTCGACCCGATCGCGCTCGACCTGTCGCGCTTCGGCATCCCGCTCGCGATCCACTGGTACGGCATCACGTACCTGGTCGGCTTCGCGCTCTTCCTCTTCCTCGCCTGGCGACGCGCCCGACTGCCGCAGTTCGCCGAGCGCGGCTGGACGCGGCGCGACGTCGAGGACCTGCTCTTCTACGGCGTCCTCGGCACCGTCGTCGGCGGCCGCCTCGGCTACGTGCTGTTCTACAAGCCGGGCTGGTACGCGGCGCATCCGCTCGAGATCTTCATGGTCTGGAAGGGCGGCATGGCGTTCCACGGCGGCCTGCTCGGCGTCATCGTCGCGATCGCGCTCTTCGCACGCTCGAGGAAGCGCGCGTTCCTCGAAGTCACCGACCTCGTCGCGCCGTGCGTGCCGACCGGATTCGCCGCCGGGCGGATCGGCAACTTCATCAACGGCGAGCTGTGGGGGCGCCTGGCCGACCCGTCGCTGCCGTGGGCGATGGTGTTCCCGCAATCGGGCTCGCTGCAACCGCGCCACCCGTCGCAGATCTACCAGTTCCTGCTCGAAGGGCTGCTCCTCTTCGTCGTCCTCTGGTTCTACGCGAAGAAGCCGCGCGGCCTCGGCCAGGTCTCGGGCGCGTTCCTGTTCGGCTACGGCGTCTTGCGCTTCATCGCCGAGTTCTTCCGTCAGCCCGACGATTTCCTCGGCCTGCTGACGTTCGGCATGTCGATGGGACAGTGGCTGTGCGTACCGATGATCGTCGCCGGCGCGGCACTGTGGCTGTGGGGCCGCGGCCGTGTCGACGCCGGCGCGCCGCCGCGGCCGTTGCAGACCAAGGAGGCCTGAAGCGACGATGCGCCAGATCTTCCTCGACACCGAGACCACCGGCCTCAGCCCCGAGTCGGGCGATCGCGTCATCGAGATCGGCTGCGTCGAGCTCGTCAACCGACGGCTCACCGGGCGCAAGGTCCACTTCTACGTCAACCCGGAGCGGCGCAACCACACCGACGCGCTCGCGGTGCACGGCCTCACGGACGAATTCCTCGCCGACAAGCCGCGCTTCGCCGAGATCGCCGACGCGCTGATCGAGTTCGTGCGCGACGCCGAGCTGATCATCCACAACGCGGCGTTCGACATCGGCTTCCTCGACATGGAGCTGCGCAGGATCGGCAAGCCCCCGCTCGCCGAGCACGGCTGCCGCGTCACCGACAGCCTCTCGATGGCGCGCGACAGCTTCCCCGGCAAGTCGAACTCGCTGGATGCGCTCTGCAAGCGCTTCGAGGTCAACAACGCGATGCGCGAGCTGCACGGCGCGCTGCTCGACGCCGGGCTCCTCGCCGAGGTGTACATCCGCATGACGCGCGGACAGGACTCGCTCGTCATGGATGCCGGCGACGCGCTCGGCGGCGAGCTCGCGCTGCGCACGATCGACTTCGCGTCGCTCTCGCTCGTCGTCATCGCGGCCGACGACGACGACCTCGCCGCGCACGCCGCGCTGCTCGCCGACATCGACAAGGCGAGCGGCGGCAAGACGGTCTGGCGCGCGCTCGCCGCGGCGTCGGCGAGCATCGCCATGGCACAATGACTCCCTCCCGCGCGCGGCATCGCGCCGCGCCGCGCGGGCGGTTAGCTCAGGGGTAGAGCACGTCCTTCACACGGACGGGGTCGCAGGTTCGAAGCCTGCACCGCCCACCAACGTGTGCCGCGATCGGTCGGCGAGTGCCTCGCGATCGCGCTAGAGCCCCCAGCAGTCGAGACAGTCGCGGCTCGTCCGCAGGCACTTCGTCCTGCTGATCGAGAGCCAGTTCACGCGTCGCGGCGGCTCGGCCGCTTTCGCGCCGACGCTCCTGGTCTCGTCCGCAGCGTCTTGCTTGCGACCGCGAAAGACACTGTCGTGGTGGTCCCGACTGCGCCTCGTCTGCTCCATCTCGAGCTCCGTGCGATGCGATGCGCGGATGGTCCCTCGCCGCCCTCATCGACGCTGTCGGATTCGGCCGACGACGCTTGTCGGCTGCGCGCTCTTCGCTGCGCGCATCGACGCCGATGACGGGCCCCGTTCGTCGCGGGCGCGACCGCTCGGGCAGCGTGCGCGCTCGACCTACAGCAGCGTTGCGACGCGTCCGGCGAGCGCCGCATCGGCGTGGAAGGACGATGGCGCGCGCGTCGGCTCGTCCGCACGCCGCGACCATCGCGCGATTGCATGCGCACTCGCGTCCACAGGAGCCAGCCATGTCGAAGACGAATCCAGAGAACCTCGACCCCATCACCAAGACGCCAGGCGCGCATCCGCTCGGAACCGGAATCGGCGCTGCCGGCGGCGCTGCTGCGGGCGCGGCGGTCGGCTCGACCGTCGGGCCGCTCGGCACGCTCGCCGGCGGCGTCGTCGGCGCCATCGCCGGCGGCCTCGCCGGCAAGGAGATCGCCGAGAACGCCAACCCGACCGAAGGCGGTGCGCCGAGCGAGCACAAGCTCGGCAGCGGCGCGGGGGCGAGCGCAGGCGCGCTCGCGGGCGCTGCGGCCGGTTCGGTCGCGGGCCCGGTCGGCACCGTCACGGGTGCGGCGATCGGTGCCGCCGCCGGCGGCGCTGCCGGCCGCGGCGCGGCTGAAGTCGTCAACCCGCACGCCGACGACGATCTCGCGGATCACCATCTCGCGGCAGGCCTGGGCGTTGGCGGCGGTGCGCTCGCGGGCGCTGCAGCCGGCTCGGTCGCCGGGCCGGTCGGCATGGCGGCGGGGGCGGCGATCGGCGCCGTCGCCGGCGGCGCGGTCGGCAAGGGCACGGCGAAGATCGTCAATCCGGCGGACGAGGACCGCTACTGGAGCGAGGCGTATCGCGATCGTCCGTACTACGACAGCGCGCTCGCGTACGACGACTACCGGCCGGCGTACGAGCTCGGCTACCGGACCCGCTCTGCGATGGCCGAAGGCACCTTCGAGCAGGCCGAGCGCCGGCTCAGCCAGGATTGGGCGATGGCCAAGGGCGAATCGCGCCTGACGTGGGAGCAGGCCAGGCTCGCGGCGCGCGACGCCTGGGACCGCGCGACCGACTGATTCGCGCGCGGCGCGCCACCGATCCGCGCGCGGCCCGCGGCGACCCGCAGGCACCGCGCGCGACGCGAGCCGCATGCGGCGTTCGCGTTCGGCGCTACTTCGATGCACATCAGGTTCGCGATCGCTGACGCGCGTCGATGAACTTCGTTCACCATCGCGGCATCGACCGCGGTGGCGCGGTGCGATCCTTGCTCACGATCGAGGCATGACCTTCGTTGCCATCCTCGCGCTCGCGTTCGCCATGTCGACCGACGCCTTCGCGGCCGCGATCGCCAAGGGCGCCGCGCTGCACCGTCCGCGCTGGAGCGAGGCGCTTCGCACCGGCGCGATCTTCGGCTCGATCGAGGCGCTGACGCCGATCGTCGGTTGGGCGCTCGGCTCGGTCGCGGCCAGGCTCGTCACCGCATGGGACCACTGGATCGCCTTCGTCCTGCTCGCGGGGCTCGGCGCGCGGATGATCTGGGTCGGCGCGCACGAAGACGTCGAGCCGGTCGCGCCGGAGGCGCGGCCGACGCGACACGCGTTCTGGCTGCTCGCGCTGACCGGATTCGCGACCAGCATCGACGCGATGGCGGTCGGCGTCGGCCTGGCGTTCATCGACGTCGCCATCGTGCCGGTCGCGATCGCGATCGGCCTGGCGACGTTCGCGATGGTGACCACGGGCGTGATGCTCGGCCGCGTCCTCGGCGTCGTCGCCGGCAAGCGCGTCGAGATCGCCGGCGGCGTGCTCCTGATCGCGATCGGCTGCGTGATCCTCGCGCAGCACGTGCGCGCGCCGTAGCGCCTGGCAGCCGACGCAGCGCTCGCGCGCTTCCGCAGGACCTTCGCCAGCTCCTCGCCGCCGACCGCGCCGCGCCGAGATGCGGCGGCCGCCTGCGGCTCAGCCCGCGACCGGCGGGAGCAGCTTTCTCAGCTGCTCGGGGTCGACCGGCTTTTGCAGGTAGTGGTCGACGCGGGCGAAGGTGTCGGAGACGCGCTCGTCGTCGTGCTCGCGGCCGGTGACGGCGATCAGCACGATGTCGTCGCCGTAGCGGTCGCGCAGCAGCCGGGTGAGCTGGTTGCCGTCCATGCCGGGCATGCCGATGTCGAGCAGGACGCAGTGCGGCTGCTCGGCCTCGATCAGCGCGAGCGCGCGGGCGCCGTCGGTCGCGACCGCGACCTTGTAGCCGCTCAGCTCGAGCGTCTCGGCGAGCGCCTCCGCCGCGTCGACGACGTCGTCGACCACGAGCACCCGAACGTCATCATCCGCCATATGCGCGATTG
>JASLGD010000238.1 GCA_030150305.1 Caldimonas sp.
TCGCGGCGTCGTGCCGGCGCGCGTCGCCGCCCAGCACGCGCCGCGCTCGCGCGCTGGGCGGCGACGCGAGCGGACGTCTCGCACGCCGGGTTCGCCGTCGAGCTCGACGCCGCCGGCATGGCGAGCGACGGCTTCCATCCGGGCGAGCCGGTCTACCGCGCGTGCGGCGAGGCGCTCGCGCTCCACGTCGCGCGCGTCGCCGCGCGATGACCGCGCGCTGGGTCGGGCGCGCTCAGCCCTTCGGCAGCGACCGCGGCCGGCCCTGCGCATCGATCGCGACGTAGGTCAGCGTCGCTTGCGTCACCTTGACGACGTGCAGCGCGGCCGGGTTGCGCTCGGCGAAGACCTCGACGCTCACGGTCACCGACGTGCGGCCGATCCGCTCGACGCGCGCGTAGAAGCTCAGCAGATCGCTGATCGAGACCGGCTGCTTGAAGACGAACTCGTTGACGGCGACGGTGGCGATGCGGCCCTTGGCGATCCTGGCCGGAAGGATGGAGCCGGCGACGTCGACCTGCGCCATGATCCAGCCGCCGAAGATGTCGCCGTTGCCGTTGGCGTCGGCCGGCATCGGCATCACGCGCATGACGAGCTCGCGATCGCCGGCGAGATGCATCGGCGCGATGCCGACGACGACCGGCGTCGCGTCTGCGCTTGAAATCTCGGGCATATTGCTGCACCTCGAACGGCGACCCGCCATTCTTCCATCAAGTCCCGAGCCCCGATGCGACACGCCGCCGTCTCCGCGTTGCCGCCGGCAGAGCCTGTCGCCGCCGGCCAGCGGCGGCGCTCCGACTGGCAGACGCTCGCCCAGCTGGTGCCGTACGTCTGGGCCTGGCGCTGGCGCGTCGTCGTCGCGCTCGCGTGCCTGGTCGCCGCCAAGCTCGCCAACATCGGCGTTCCGCTCCTCCTCAAGCGCCTCGTCGACGCGCTCTCGCTGAAGCCGGGCGAGCCGGCGAGCGT
This sequence comes from Caldimonas sp., assembly GCA_030150305.1. Lineage (GTDB taxonomy): Bacteria > Pseudomonadota > Gammaproteobacteria > Burkholderiales > Burkholderiaceae_C > Schlegelella_A. The sequence continues at coordinate 964 of JASLGD010000238.1, forward strand.
GCTCGTCGTCCCGGTCGCGCTGCTCGTCGCGTACGCGCTGCTGCGCGTCTCGATCACGCTCTTCACCGAGCTGCGCGAGTTCCTCTTCTATCCGGTGGCGGCGCGGATCGCGCGGCGCGTCTCGCTCGAGGCGTTCCAGCACCTGCTGAGCCTGAGCCTCAGGTTCCACCTCGAGCGGCAGACCGGCGGCGTCTCGCGCGACATCGAGCGCGGCTCGCGCTCGATCCAGTCGCTGCTGAACTACACGATCTACAACATCCTGCCGACGCTGGTCGAGATCGCGATGGTGATCGTCCTGCTCGCGGCCAAGTTCGACGCCTGGTTCGCGGCGATCACGTTCGGCGCGCTCGCCCTCTACGTCGGCTTCACCGTCTCGGTGACCGAATGGCGGACGGCGTTTCGCCGCGCCATGAACGAGCAGGACTCGAAGGCGAACACGAAGGCCCTCGACGCGCTCCTCAATTACGAGACGGTCAAGTACTTCTCGAACGAGCCGTTCGAGCACGCGCGCTACGACGACAACCTGCAGCGTCTCGAGAAGGCGTCGGTCAAGTCGCAGACGTCGCTGTCGCTGCTCAACCTCGGCCAGAGCCTGGTCATCGCGACCGCGGTGACGCTGCTCGTCTGGCGCGCGACGGTCGGCGTCGTCGCCGGGACGATGACGCTCGGCGACCTCGTCCTCGTCAACGCGCTGATGATCCAGCTCTACATCCCGCTCAACTTCCTCGGCGTGATCTACCGCGAGATCAAGCAGTCGCTCACCGACCTCGAGAAGATGTTCGCGCTGCTCGGCCAGAACCGCGAGATCGCCGACGCGCCCGACGCGAAGCCGCTCGTGACGCACGGCGGCGGACCTGGCTCGCCTTGCGGCTCGGTGCGCTTCGACGACGTCCGCTTCGGCTACGACGCCGACCGCGAGATCCTGCACGGCGTCAGCTTCGAGATCCCGGCCGGCAAGACGGTCGCCGTCGTCGGCCCCTCGGGGTCGGGCAAGAGCACGCTCGCGCGGCTGCTGTTTCGCTTCTACGACGTCCAGTCGGGGCGGATCGCGATCGACGGCCAGGACATCCGCAGCGTCACGCAGAAGAGCCTGCGCGAGGCGATCGGCATCGTCCCGCAGGACACGGTGCTCTTCAACGACACCGTCGAATACAACATCGCGTACGGCCGCACCGGCGCCGACCGCGCGGCGGTCGAGCGCGCCGCGCGCTCGGCGCACATCCACCCGTTCATCGCGTCGACGCCGAAGGGCTACGACACGATGGTCGGCGAGCGCGGCCTCAAGCTCTCGGGCGGCGAGAAGCAGCGCGTCGCGATCGCCCGCACCCTGCTCAAGAACCCGCCGATCATGGTCTTCGACGAAGCGACGTCGGCGCTCGATTCGGCGAACGAGCGCGCGATCCAGGCCGAGCTGCAGAGCGCGGCGAAGAACCGCACCGCGCTCGTCATCGCGCACCGGCTGTCGACGGTGGTCGATGCCCACCAGATCCTGGTCATGGAGAACGGTCGCATCGTCGAGCGCGGCAGCCACGCCGAGCTCGTCGCGCGCGGCGGCCGCTACGCCGAGATGTGGGCGCTGCAGCAGAGCAGCAGCGAGACCGCCGAGGTGTGAGCGCGGCGTCGGCGCGCCTGCGCCATGCGCTCTCCGGCAAAACCCTCGGTCGGAGACTTTCGCGGCCGGAGCGGTCGGCGAGCATGCCTAGAATTTCGTTGGAACCCGAGGTTCGCCTCGAACCCTTTCCACCAACCCCAGGAGAACGCATGAAGAGGTCGTTTCTGACTGGCGTCGCCGTTGCCGTCTCGGCACTGGCCGTCGCCGGCGTGGCGCACGCCGAGGACACGCTGAAGAAGATCAAGGACAGCGGCTCGATCACCGAAGGGGTGCGCGAGTCGTCCGGTGCGCTCGCCTTCACCCTCGGCGACGGCAAGTACACGGGCTTTCACTACGACGTCTGCGCGCATGTCATCGAGGACATCAAGAAGCACCTCGGCATGTCGAAGCTCGAGGTCAAGTACCAGCCGGTGACGTCGCAGAACCGCATCCCGCTCGTCCAGAACGGCACCGTCGACCTCGAGTGCGGCTCGACGACCAACAACGCCGCGCGCCAGAAGGACGTCGCCTTCGCGCCGGCGCTCTATGTCGAGGAAGTCCGCATCGCGGTCAAGAAGAGCTCGGGCATCAAGGGCATCGCCGACCTCAAGGACAAGACGGTCGCGACGACCACCGGCACGACTTCGGTGCAGCTGCTGCGCAAGAACAAGCGCGCCCAGGGCATCGACTTCAAGGAGCTGAACGGCAAGGACCACTCCGACAGCTTCCTGCTGCTCGAGTCCGGCCGCGCCGACGCGTTCGTGATGGACGGCCAGATCCTCGCCGGCCTGATCTCGAAGGCGAAGAACCCGGCCGACTTCGCGATCGTCGGCGAGCCGCTCTCGGTCGAGCCGATCGCGATCATGTACCGCAAGGACGATCCGGCGTTCAAGAAGGTCGTCGACGACAGCGTTCGCGCGATGGCCAAGAGCGGCGAGGTCGCCAAGCTCTACGACAAGTGGTTCATGCAGCCGATCCCGCCCAACAACACCAAGGTCAACCTGCCGCCGAGCGAAGCGACCAAGGCCGCCTGGGCCAACCTGAACAACAAGCCGGCCGAAGACTTCGTCAAGAAGTGACGCGCATGCCGATGTAGCAAACGCCCGCCTTCCACGGCGGGCGTTTGTTTG
>JASLGD010000262.1 GCA_030150305.1 Caldimonas sp.
GAAGGCGCAGAACACGACGAGCACGAGCAGCAGCACCCGACGCAGCGTCAGCGGCCGCTCGTCGCTCGCGCTGCGCGCGGGCAGCCGCGGTGCCGAGCCGAGCAGTCGGCGCAGCGGACGCGTGAAGGGGGAGCCGGCCCACGGCTGGACCGACATCGAGCGACGCGCGAGTCGCGGATGCGCGACCGCGTCGCTCACGGCTTCTCGGCTTCGGGCGGGACGATGTAGCTCCATGTCTCGGTCAGGACAGTTTCCTGTTGTTTGAGGTACGCGCGCAACTCCACCGGCCTGGCGGCGTCGTTGCGCTTGAAGCGAACGGTCATCCGCCACATCCCGGTGACCGGGTTCTTGAAGAGATTGCGCTCGCGCAGCTCGGCGTTGGCGTCCGTCCAGAGGACGGGCTCGACGTCGGCAGCAGGCGCGAGCGCCCGCAATGCCGGCCCGTCGAAGTCGACGACGAAGTTGAGATCACCGTCCGGCTTCCTGGCGAACCCGCGACCGCGGCGGGTTTGCACGGTCCAACCCTTGCCAGCCGGCATTGTGCCTGCACCCTGCCAATGGAGCCGGTAGGCGAAGTCAAAGGCCTTGCCCGGCGCAGGCGAGGCCTCCGGCACCCAGTAGGCGACGATGTTGTCGTTGGTCTCGTCGGGCGTCGGGATCTGGACCAGCTCGACGCGGCCGGCGCCCCAGCTGCCGACCGGCTCGACCCAGGCGCTCGGGCGCCGCTCGTACTGCGCCTCCGGGTCCTCGTAGCTCGACGGGTTGCGGTCGCGCTGCATCAGGCCGAAGCCGCGCGGGTTCGTCGAGCCGAACGACGTCACGAGCAGGCGTCGCGGATTGACCAGCGGCCGCCAGATCCATTCGCCGTCGCCGAGCTGGATCGAGAGGCCGTCCGAATCGTGGACCTCGGGCCGGTAGTCGTCGCGACCCGGCTGGTTCTCGCCGAACGTGTACATGCTCGTGAGCGGCGCCAGCCCGAGCTTCTCGATCCGCTCGCGCAGGTAGAGCCGCGTGGTGACCTGCATCACCGTCTCGACGCCGGGGGTGACGACGAAGCGGTAGGCGCCCGCGGCGCGCTTGGAATCGAGCAGCGCGTAGATCGTGAGCGAGGTCGCCCGCGGGCGCGGACGCTCGATCCAGAACTCGACGAAGCGGGGGAACTCCTCACCCTGCGCCGTCGCGGTGTCGATCGCGAGACCGCGCGCCGAGAGGCCGTAGAGCTCCCCTTTGGCGACCGCGCGGAAGTAGCTGGCGCCCTGGAAGACGAGGATCTCGTCCTTGTAGCCAGGCTTGTTGATCGCATAGTGGACGCGAAAGCCGTTGAAGCCGAGACCGCGCAGGATCTTCGGATCGAGCTTGTTCTTGCCGTAGTCGAAGAGCGCCGGGTCGAACGCCACGACGTGCTCGCCCGACGGCTCGATGACGTTGATCCTGACCGGCTCGGTCACCGCCCGGCCCTGGTGGAAGAACATCAGCTCGAACGGGAGCTTCTCGGCGCGCCAGAGCGCCTTCTCGGGCCGGTAGCGGATGTCGCGGTAGGCGTCGTAGTCGAGCTCTCTCAGCTCGGTCGGCAGGTTGACCGCAGGCGGCTTGTAGGCCCGCGCCGCGAGGCTGCTCGCCCGCGCCGCGACGTCGTCGAAGCCGAAGCCCCACGCGGCCGGCAGCGCCAGCAGGAGGACGAGCGCGCAGGCGGTGCGCAGAGCGCGGCGGAGGTCGGCGATCATCGTTCCTGTCGTCTGCCCCGGCGAACTTGCCGGCGTCGGACGCCCGAGCCGGCAATCTTGACCGGCGAACCTTTGCACATCGGGCTCGCCGGACCGATTTCCAGCCCGACGTCGCACGGCGTGGCAAAGAAAACGCCCGCGGATCGCGCGGGCGCAAGCAAGAGAGGGACCCGCGCTCCCCTCGCGGGGTGCAGGGCAAGACGTCAGGCGTGCTTGCGGTCGAAGAACTGCTCGTCCTCGGTCGATCCCTTGAGCGCCGCCGTCGACGCGTCGCGCTCGATCGTCGTCGTCACCAGGTCGAAGTAGCCGGTGCCGACCTCGCGCTGGTGCTTGACCGCGGTGAAGCCCTTCTCGGCGGCGGCGAACTCTGCCTCCTGCAGCTCGACGAAGGCCGTCATGCTGTTCTTGGCATAGCCGTGCGCGAGGTGGAACATCGAGTAGTTCAGGCTGTGGAAGCCGGCCAGCGTGATGAACTGGAACTTGTAGCCCATCGCGCCGAGCTCGCGCTGGAACTTGGCGATCGTCGCGTCGTCGAGGTTCTTCTTCCAGTTGAAGCTGGGCGAGCAGTTGTACGCGAGCAGCTTGCCGGGGAACTTCTTGTGGATCGCCTCGGCGAACGCCTTCGCGTACGCGAGGTCGGGCTTGCCGGTCTCGCACCACACCATGTCGGCGACTTCGCTGTACGCGAGGCCGCGGGCGACCGCCTGGTCGAGGCCGGGACGCGTGCGATAGAAGCCTTCGACCGTGCGCTCGCCGGTCAGGAACGGCTTGTCGTTGGCGTCGACGTCGCTCGTCACCAGGTCTGCCGCCTCGGCGTCGGTGCGGGCGATGACCAGAGTGGGAACGCCCATGACGTCGGCAGCGAGGCGCGCCGCGGTGAGCTTCGAGACGGCGTCGCGCGTCGGCACGAGCACCTTGCCGCCCATGTGGCCGCACTTCTTCACCGACGCGAGCTGGTCCTCGAAGTGGACGCCCGCGGCACCGGCCTCGATCATCGACTTCATCAGCTCGAACGCGTTGAGGACGCCGCCGAAGCCGGCCTCCGCGTCGGCGACGATCGGAGCGAAGTAGTCGACGTCGTTCTTGCCTTCCGACCACTGGATCTGGTCGGCGCGCATGAACGTGTTGTTGATGCGCTTGACGACCATCGGCACCGAGTTCGCCGGGTAGAGCGACTGGTCGGGATACATCTCGCCGGCGAGGTTGGCGTCGCCCGCGACCTGCCAGCCCGACAGGTAGATCGCCTTCAGGCCGGCCTTGACCTGCTGCATTGCCTGGTTGCCGGTCAGCGCGCCGAGCGTGTTGACGAAGGGCTCGGTGTTGACGAGGCTCCACAGCTTCTCGGCGCCCCGTCTCGCCAGCGTGTGCTCGACCCGGACCGAGCCGGCGAGGCGGACGACGTCGGCGGCGCTGTAGTCGCGCCGGATGCCTTTCCAGCGCGGGTTCTGGCTCCAGTCCTGCTCGAGAGCGCGGATCTGTTCTTCTCGGGTGCTGCCTTGCATGGGATCCTCCGGGACCAAGTTGAAGAAATCGATGACGACAGCGTAGTCGAGAGAACGCGCGCATCGAGCCTTGCTCGCCTCAACACAGCGGCCAGAAAAGGCTCGAGATTTCAGTCACTTAGCGCAGCGTTTCGCATCCCGGATCGTCATCCTCCACAATGAGAAATTTTGCGGCGATGCAGCATGACTCTCTTCCGCATTGCGACACGCTCGTTTTTTGATGCGAAAACGAGGCTTCTCGCGCACTTCTTCTAGACTCGACGGCCTGCGCTGCCCGTTCGGGCCAGCAACGCGGAGGACAACATGCACAAGGACCACAACCCCGCAGCGGCGCCGGGCACCGCGCCGTCGGGCGCCTCGCTCTCGGCCAACCTCGACGCCTACTGGATGCCGTTCACGGCGAGCCGACAGTTCAAGGCCGCGCCGAGGCTGCTCGCTCGCGCCAAGGACATGCACTACTGGACCCCGGAGGGTCGTCAGGTGCTGGACGCGGTCGCCGGGCTCTGGTGCGTCAATGCGGGGCACGCGCGGCCGAAGATCGTCGCGGCGATCGCTGCGCAGGCCGCCGAGATGGATTTCTCGCCGCCGTTCAACATGGCGCATCCGAAGGCGTTCGAGCTGGCCGACAAGCTCGTCGCGATCACTCCGCCCGGACTCGACAAGGTCTTCTTCACCAACTCGGGCTCCGAGGCGGTCGACACCGCGTTGAAGATGGCGATTGCCTATCACCGCGCGCGCGGCGAAGGCCAGCGCACGCGCCTGATCGGCCGCGAGCGCGGCTACCACGGCGTCAACTTCGGCGGCATCTCGGTCGGCGGCATCGCCGGCAACCGCAAGAGCTTCGGCACGATGGTCGGCGGCGTCGACCACCTGCGCCACACGCATGACCCGAAGAAGAACGCCTTCTCGCGCGGCGTGCCGGAGCACGGCGCCGAGCTCGCCGACGACCTCGAGCGCATCGTCGCGCTGCACGACGCCTCGACGATCGCGGCGGTGATCGTCGAGCCGGTCGCGGGCTCGACCGGCGTGCTGCTGCCCCCGAAGGGCTATCTCGAGCGGCTGCGCGCGATC
>JASLGD010000270.1 GCA_030150305.1 Caldimonas sp.
ATCGCTGATGCCGAGCTGCACCTTCGACGGGTCGTACGCGTCCGGCACCGCCGCGAGCGTCGTCGCGTTGCTCCCGAGCACGAGCTTCTGGCCCCCGCTCATGAACACGCTGACCGAGCCGTCGTCGGCCGGCAGCGTCGAGACCTGCAGGTACTGGCTCAGCTGGTTGATCGCGGTGTCGCGCTGGTCGAGCAGGTCGTTCGGCGGCTGACCGGTGCCGCGCATGTTCGCGATCTGCTGGTTCAGGGCCGCGATCTGCTGCGTGAGCGCGTTGACCTGTGTCACGGCAGTGTTCAGGTCGCTCGTGACGCCGGCCTGAAGCTGGTCGAGCTGGTCGCTCGCGCCGTTGAACTGCGCCGCGAGGTCGCTGACGCTTTGCAGCGCAACCGTGCGCGCGGACAGGTCCTGCGGCTGGCTGGCCACGTCCGTGAAGTTGCTGAACACGCTCGCCGCCGCGTAACCGATGCCGGCCTGACCGGTCGGGAACACGGCCTCGAGCGCCTGCAGCTGGTCGCTGCGCGTCTGGTCGGCCGACGCCACGGACTGGGACGTCGCGGCCTCGCGCGTGAGGAAGTCGCTGTGCGCACGCGTGACCGTCGCGACGTCGACACCCTTGCCGAAGAACCCCGATCCGGTGAACTGGCCGCCCGCGGTCTGGAAGTCGACCTGCTGGCGCGAATAGCCGACGGTGTTCGCGTTCGCGATGTTGTGGCCGGTCGTCTGCAGAGCGGCGTAGTTCGCCGTGAGCGCCGACTGGCCGATGGAGATGAGGGACGAGACGCTCATCGCATGGCTCCGTTCAGCTCACGGCACGCTGCACGCGCAGCGTCGTGTTGATCGCGCGCGCGAGCTTGTCGGCGTAGGCCGGGTCGCTCGCATAGCCTGCCTTCTGCAGGCCGGCTGCCCACGCCTGCGGTGTGCCCGTCGCGGCGAGTTGCTGCCTGGAGGCCGCGTAGCGCGGGCTCTGTGCCACGACGCGCGCGTAGTCCTGGAAACCTTCGGCGTACGACCCGTAGGACCTGAATTTCTGCACCACCTTCTGCGGCTCGCCGGCCACCCATTCCGTGGTCGTCACCTCGGCGACGGCGCCGGTCCATCCGGCGCCGGCCTTGACACCGAAGAGGTTGTGCGCGCTCGAGCCATCCGCGTTCCTGATCTCGCGCTGGCCCCAGGCCGATTCGTGGGCAGCCTGCGCAAGCACGTAGGCCGCCGGAATGCCGCTCGAGGCCTGCGCGGCGCGCGCATCCGCGGCGTGCTGGCGGATGAAGTCGGCCTGCTTCGGCGACACCGGGTCGGTGGCGGGAGACGACGGCGCACCCGGCGCGGCATCCGTGAGCCCGGTGGGCTTCGCGGGCGCGCCTGCCGCGCTGCCCGTTCCCATCTGCCGCTCGAGCTGCTTCGCCATCAGGTCCGCGAGGCCCCCGGGGAGGCCGCTCATCTTCGCGGCGAGCTGCGAGTCGAGCATCTCCGTGCCCATCTTCGTGCCGTCGTTCTCGACGAGCCCCGACGACAGCGTCGCGTCGCGCATGCTCTTCAGCAACTGCTGCATGAAGAGCGCCTCGAACTGCTTCGCGGCTTCGCGGATCGCCGCCTTCGGGTCTTGCGCGGCGCTCGCGCGCAAGGCGTCGAGCGGTCGCGTGTCGACGCCGACCAGTCCGGTCGTGGTCGCGGACGCGTTCAGCGCCACTCAGATCACCTCGAGCTCGGCGTTGAGCGCGCCGGCGGACTTCATGGCCTGCAGGATGGCGAGCAGGTCCTGAGGTGTCGCGCCAAGCGCGTTCAGCGCCTTCACCACGTCGGCGAGCTTTGCTCCGGACGACATCTGCACCAGCGCGCCGGGCTGCTGCGAGATCGTGATGTCGGCCTTGCGGGCAACCTCGGTCTGGCCGACGTTTGCGAACGGCGCGGGCTGGCTGATGATCGGCGTCGTGCTGATCGTGACGGCGAGGTTGCCGTGGGCGACGGCACAGGCCGAGAGCGTCACCGACTGGTTCATCACGACCGAGCCGGTGCGCGCGTTGATGACGACCTTCGCGGCCGGCGTCACGTCGCGCACGTCCAGGTTCTCGATGTCGGCGATGAAGGCCACGCGCGCCTCTGGCGCGGCCGGCATGCGCACTTGCACGACGCGAGCGTCGAGCGCCTGCGCCGTGCCGTCGCCCATGCGCGCGTTGATCGCGCGCATGACCTCGCGCGCGGTCGCGAAGTCGCCGCTGTTCAGGTCCAGGTGCAGCAGCTCGCCCTGCTGGATGGAAGTGGGCACCGCGCGCTCGACCGTCGCGCCATCGGGAATGCGCCCCGCGCTCAGGTGGTTGATCTGCACCTTGGAGCCGGCCGCGGAAGCGCCGGCGCCGCCGACCACGACGTTGCCCTGCGCCATCGCATACACGTTGCCGTCGGCGCCCTTCAGCGGCGTGACGATGAGCGTGCCGCCGCGCAGGCTCTTCGCGTTCGCGAGCGACGAGACGACGACGTCGATCTGCTGGCCCGGCTGGGCGAACGCCGGCAGCTGCGCCGTCACCATCACCGCGGCGACGTTCTTCAGCTGCATGTTGGTCCCGCCCGGCACGGTGATGCCGAGCTGCTGCAGCATCGACTGCAGCGTCTGGGTCGTGAACGGGGCCTGCGTCGTCTGGTCGCCCGTGCCGTCCAGGCCGACCACGAGGCCATAGCCGATGAGCTGGTTGGGCCGCATGCCCTGGATGGAGGCGACCTCCTTGATGCGCGCGGCGTGCGCCGGTGCGGGCCACCAGATCGCGGCGCTCGCGAGCGCGGTCGCGGCCCAGATGCAGTAGCGGAGAAATCGGTCGACGTCGAGTTTCATGAAGCGGTGCCCTGCCCCGCTCGAAGCCGGGCGCACCGTTCCATTCTCGAAAGACTTAAATGGGGAGAACGTTCAAAAAGAACCGGCCGAGCCAGCCTATTCCCTGCGCATCCGCCTGCTGGCCGCGTCCACGCTGCTCGATGCGCACGTTGGCAATCTGCGCGGACGGCACGACGTTGCCCGGCTGGATCATGTGCGGATCGACCTGGCCGGAAAAGCGCAGCACATCGACGTTGTGGTTCACGCCGATCTGCTTCTCGCCCGCGATCACGAGATGACCATTGGGCAGCACTTCGGTCACGACCGCCGTGATCGTGCCCGAGAAGTCGTTGGTGTTCTGGGTGCTTCCCTTGCCGTCGAACGTGTTGCTCGAGCTGCCGTTCGCGGCGCCGCGCGTGAAGGAGTTGGCCGACAGGAACGGCAGCGCGGTGATGCTCGCCGC
>JASLGD010000279.1 GCA_030150305.1 Caldimonas sp.
GCCGCCGAGGAAGGACGAGCCGGGGATGCCGAGCTCGTCGACCGGCGGCGAGAAGTCGAGCTTCGAAGACAGCCACGGCTTGACCGTGTGGTGGTCGGAAGACTCGACATCGACCAGGTGCTGCCCCAGCGTCGAGCGCACATGACTCGCGACGACATCGTCGAGAAGGCGCTCGTCCTGCGCGGCGTGCAGCCAAGCGAGGTTGACGGCGAGCGTCAGGACCGCCATGGCGCCCATCGAGGCTGCGAGCGGGCGCCAATCGAGCCAGCGCCGCACGGCGGCCAGGAGTGCCGACGGGGCGGGTGCCCGCTGCGGCCGACTACCGCCGAGTGAGGCGCTAATGCGCGCGCGCAAGGCGGCGGGCGCGCGGTGATACTCGGCCGTCTGGCGAATCACCTCGCGAAGTTCGCTCAGCTGCTGAACCTCACGCGCCAGGTTCGGGTCGTCGCGCATGCGTGCCTCCATCTCGAGGCGCTCGCCGAGCTGAAGCTCTCCGTCCACGAAGGCGTGGGCGAACTGGAACGGATTGAGAGTACTCATTGCATTCTCCGCACGGCCGCCAATGGAACTGAGCGCACGAGCACCCGCGGCGGTGGGGCCAACGCTTCTCGCAGGAGAGCGCGCGCCCGCGCCAGCCGTGACATGACGGTGCCGAGCGGGATCTCGGCGATCCGCGCGATATCGACGTAGGCGAGGTCCTCCAGTTCGCGGAGAACGAGCACCTCGCGGTACGCGACCGGCAGCGCCGCGATCGCGTCGTTGATCTGCTGTCGCTGCGCCTTGCGCATCGCGAGCGCAGGCGGCTCGTCGGCCGCAGGGGCGGCGATCTCCATCCAGGAATCGTCGGCATCCAAGGCGACGTTCTCCGCCGGGCGGTTCTCTTTGAGCCAGGAATAGCAGGTGTGTCTGACGATCTGCAGAAGCCAGGGACGGGCGTTCTGGCCGCGAAAGCCGTCCATGTATCGCATCGCGCGAAGCATCGCCTCGTGCACGACGTCCTGGGCATCATGGTCGTTGTGCGTCAACCATCGTGCGAGGTTGTAGGCGGCGTCCAAGTGGGGCATCACCAGCGACTCGAAACGCCTGCGGCTCTCTTCTTCAGCGGCCATCGGAACGCCCTCCATCTACGCCCTACCGGCCGCAGCACAGGTTTATTCCCGCTTCGACCAAGAAACGACGACGGTCGGTTCAATGCAGCTAAGGGCGGCGCGACGTTCCGACCGGCGACGAGAAAGCCGCGCCAAGTTCGTTGTCGGGGGAATAAAAAGGGCGCGCATATGGTCAAGAGAAGCACCGGACGATCCAAACCAAAGGACCTGAAATGAGCAATGAGCCAAGACCCAGCCGAAGGGAAGCCCTGAAGTGCCTTTCTGCGTGGAGCGCGACCGCGGTCGTATGGACCGTCAGCGGCGGGGTACCGAGTGCCCTGGGCGCCACAAACGCCGGCGTGAGTGCCAAGGCGGTCGGCGGGGACCTGGTGTTCGTTCAGATCAGCGACACCCACATCGGCTTCAAACGCGATGCGAATCCCGACGTCGTCGGCAGCCTACGGCGCGCCACGGCCGACATTCACGCCCTCAAGCAGTCACCCGCGTTCGTCGTTCACACGGGCGATGTCAGCCATCTGTCCAAGGCCGACGAGTTCGGCAGCGCCCGCGACCTGCTGAGCGAGATCCATGTCGATCGTGTGCACACCGTGCCGGGCGAGCACGACACCATCGACGATGGTGTCACCGGCTACCTGAGGTACTTTGATCACGACGGCAGCGGTCGCGCCTGGTACAGCTTCGACCAGCAGGGCGTGCACTTCATCGGCCTGACGAATACCTTGAACTTCAAGGCCGGCACGATGGCGTCGCTGGGCGACGAGCAGCTCGCGTGGCTGAAGGCGGACCTCGCCTCGCGCTCCAGCTCGACGCCAATCGTCGTTCTCGCCCACATTCCGATGTGGACGATCTGGGAGCCCTGGGGCTGGGGCACGTCCGACTCGGCGCAGGCGTTGGCCTTGCTGCGTCCGTTCGGTTCGGTGACGGTGTTGAACGGCCACATCCACCAGGTCATGCAGAAGGTCGAGGGCAACGTCTCCCTGCACACGGCGATGTCGCTCGCCTATCCCCTGCCCACCCCGGGGCAGGCCGGAATCGGCGAGCCGGGGCCGGTCAAGGTGCCCGCCACGGAGCTCGGCAAGCTGCTCGGAACACGGCAGGTGTCGGTGATCCGTGGCAACAACGAGCTCGCCTTGATCGACCGGCCGCTCGATCGGGGAACGGCATGAACGAGAGGCACCGTGTCGGCGCCGCACCGTTCGCGCGTCGCTTCGGCCTGCTCTCGCTCGTCCTGGCAAGCGCGACGCTGTCGAGCAGCTTCGCAGCCGGGCCGGCCGCGATCGACGTCGACATCGCGAAGTTCGCGTTCGTGCCGAAGGAAATCACGGTCGCGCCCGGAACGCGAGTCCGCTGGACCAACCACGACGAGACGCCGCACACCGTGACGCATCAGGCGGCCAGCAAGGCGTTCTCGTCGCCGGGACTGGACATCGACGACCATTTCGAGTTCGTCTTCAGCAGCGAAGGCGACTTCGCCTACTTCTGTACAGTGCACCCGATGATGACCGGGATGGTCCACGTCCGCAAAGCAGGGGCAAAGGCTTCCTGAGGCGGCGCCATCGCAGGGGCACTCGCAGCCCGCCCGATCGCCGGCAGTCACGAGCCAAGGGCCGCTTGCGCGTAGACGGCCGGCGACACGTGGACCCGGGCCGAGCCGTCAAGGTCGGGTTTGGCCCTGCCACGATCGGCAAAGGCCATCTGCCCCACGTGATCGACCGCGCTGCCGACGACGTCGAGGGCCGTCGTGACGTGATCGCCGATCGCGCCGACGGCCGCGGGAACGGAATGGAGATAGACCGCGTGGCTGCGCCGACGGTGAGCTCCTGCTCGAACTGAAGGGAGAGCGCCGCCACACTCTGGTCGACGGTGCGGGCGGTGCGAAGCGCCTGCCAACGCCCTTCAGAGCCACCAGCCTCGAGCCCGGAGACGGCGATGACCGCTGTCCGACGAATTGGACGGTCATACCGCCGTGCGCGCGTGCCGCTACCGCGACCGCGACCGTCCGAAGATGCCGAGCGCGTACAACAGATCGTTGGCGAGGAGCCGATGACCCGCGCCGCCCCAGCGCAGTTCAACCATCATGATGCTGACCTCGCGTTTGCCATGCATAGTCGGGACCTGTCGCTGGGCGACCTGATCGAGGGCATCGTGCTGCATGCCTTCGAGAACAAGGCGCCGTTCAGCCCGGCCACGGTCAAGAAGATCGCGCAGCTCAAGGCCGTCTATGGGCTCGACCTGTCGGCGGCAGACAGTCACCAGCTCCGAGAGAATTCGTCGCCACGGTCAGGCCGCTAGCCGCGGCTGCGGCGAGGATCCTCTGCGCCGCCGGCTCGGGGCGAGCTGGTCCGGGACCGCTTCGCCTTCGGTCAGGGTGACTTCATGCCCACCAGCCACGGGCGGACGGTGTAGGTCAGCAGCCCGGCCTTCACGCTCGGATCCGCGCTCGCGAAGGCCTCGAGCTCCTCGCCCGTGACGCCGACGGCCGCGACCATCATGCCGCCGGCCGCTGCATCGAGGAACGGGCCGCCGATCATCAGCTTGCCGCGGTCCGACAGCGTTCGGTAGTGCTCGATGTGCTCCTGCAACCCCGGCTGCTCGAACAGCGGACGCTGCGGGTCCCACTTGCTGCCGGGCAGATGGAAGACCACGAATTGCGGTGCTGGCATGGTGCGATCTCCGACGCTGCGGCCGGCCGTTGGCGAGGCCGCAGCAGCAGTGGCCGCGGCGGCGGACAGGAAGGTGCGTCTCTTCTACGCCAAGTAGAGTCGGCTTTCGACAAAAAGTGCCACGCCGCCCGATTGGCGTAACGGTGCGAGGCTGGGGGGACGCTGCCCTTTGCAGTGGAGGTCACATGAAGAATTGGCGACAAATTAGGGAAATGCACGGACAGTCGCTCATCCTTTGGATCCTGGGCACCGTCTTTGTACTGTTGGGCGTCGTATACCTCGTTCGCTCCGGAGGGCAGTTGAGGGAGATATTTGGGCTACGCTACTCGAAGTACGCTGAAGGGTGTGCGCTGCTCGTGTGCGGTGTGATTCTCTGCGTGCTCGCATTTCGCGACGAGAAGCGCGAGCGTTCCATCGAACGGAGCTTCTTGACCGTCGCGGCGATACGACCGGGATTGAGCCCACCGCAAATCAGGACTGAGTGGCGAAAACGTCGCAACTGG
>JASLGD010000291.1 GCA_030150305.1 Caldimonas sp.
TCGTACGCGTGCATGAGGAGCGCACCGCTCGACCGTTGCCGCACGAGGCTCGCGGCGAGCGCATCGGCGTAGCTCGCGCCGCGCACGGTGACGACGGCGCCGAGCTGCGCGAGCCGTGCGCGCTTGGCCTCGCTCGACGACTCCGGAACGAAGACCTCGGCGCGCACGCCGAGCGTCCGCGCCGCGTGCGCGACGGCGATGCCGGCGTTGCCGCCCGAGGCGATCACCACGCCGGCAGCAGGGACAGCGTTCGCGCGCATGCGGTTGAACATGCCGCGCGCCTTGAAGCTGCCGGAGACCTGCAGCTGCTCGAGCTTCAGCCAGAGCTCGGCGCAGTCGACGCCGAGGTCGCGGCCGGCGAGCCTGAGGAGCGGGGTGCGGCGGACGTCGCCGGCGATCCGGCGGGCGGCGGCGGCGATGTCGTCACGGGTGATGTCCATGAGTTCCGGGCGGTCTTGCAGTCGCTATATTGCACTCGTGGACCGGCCACTCACCCCGACGGCGCTTGCCCTGGAGACGGCGCGAACGCTCGTTCGCATGAACACGGTCAGCCGCAACTCCAACCTCGAGCTGATCCACTTCGTGCGCGACGAGCTCGCGCGCCACGGTGTCGCGAGCCGCCTGACGTTCGACGACACCGGGAGCAAGGCGAACCTGTTCGCGACCATCGGCGCCGGCAAACCTGCCGGCGTCGTCGTATCTGGGCACACCGACACCGTGCCGTGGGACGACCAGGACTGGTCGGTCGACCCGCTCGGCGCCGACGTCCGCGACGGTCGTCTCTACGGCCGCGGCAGCGCCGACATGAAGGGCTACATCGGCGTCGCGCTCGCGCAGGTGCCGGCGTGGCTCGCCGCCGACCTGCCGTTCGCGGTCCACCTCGCGATCAGCTACGACGAGGAGGTCGGCGGCTTCGGCGCCGAGCGGATGATCGCCGACCTCGTCGCGCAGGGCGCCGCGCTGCCGCGCGCGTGCATCGTCGGCGAGCCGACCGGGATGGTCCCGGCGCTCGCGCACAAGGGCGTCTACCGCTGGCGCTGCTGCGTCCGCGGCCACGCCGCGCACTCGTCGCTGACGCCGAGCGCCGTCAACGCGATCGAGGTCGGCGCGCGCGTCATCGGCAAGCTCGTCGACATGGCCGAGCACTGGCGTGACCGCTCGCCGCGCTACGAAGGCTTCGACGTGCCGTACACGACCGGGTCGGTCGGCGTGATCGAGGGTGGTGTCGCCGACAACATCGTCCCCGAGGACTGCCGCTTCAACTACGAGTTCCGCAACCTGCCCGGCACCGACGCGCTTCGGATGCAGGCCGAGCTGCGCGCGTACGCCGAGTCGCTCGAGCCGGCGATGCGTGCGGTCGACGCGAACGCCGGGATCCGCTTCGAGACGATCTGCGCGATGCCGTCGTTCCTCGCCGCCGCCGACGACCCCGCGGTCGTCCTCGCCCGCCATCTCGCCGCCGAGGAGCGGACGACGCTGGTCGCCTTCGGCACCGAGGCGGGGCTGTTCCAGCGCGCCGGCATCCCGACCGTCGTCTGCGGCCCCGGCCACATCGCGCAGGCGCACCAGGCCGACGAATACGTCGCGCTCGACCAGCTCGCCGCCGCCGAGCGTTTCCTGCGCGCGCTCGACGCAAGCGCGCCGCTGCCCTAGGAGAACCGCATGCCCAGTCCAGTTCAAGGCGCGAGCAGCGCAGCGATCGAATCGATCCGCACGATCGCGCTCGTCGGCCCGTCGGGCGCCGGCAAGACGTGCCTCGCCGAGGCGCTGCTCGTCGCTTCCGGAACGCTCACCACCGCCGGCACGCTCGAGCGCGGCACGACGGTGAGCGACTTCGATCCGCTCGAGCGGCGCATGCTCCACTCGCTGAACGCGAGCGTCCTCCACCTGCAGCACCGCGACACGCGCATCCACTGCATCGACACGCCGGGCGCGCCCGACTTCTTCGGCCAGAGCCTGCCGGCGCTCGAGGCGGTCGAGACCGTCGTCGTCGTGATCAACGCGCAGAGCGGCGTCGAGCCGATGGCGATGCGGATGATGGAGCACGCCGCGGCGCGCGGCCGCGACCGCCTCATCGTCGTCAATCGCATCGACGCGCCGGGCGTCAACCTGCCCGACGTGCTCGCGCAGATCCAGGCGGCGTTCGGCAAGGAGTGCCTGCCGCTCAACTTGCCCGACGCCGGCGGCAGCAAGGTCGTCGACTGCTTCCACAACCGCGAAGGGCACTCCGACTTCGGCAGCGTCGACGCGGCGCACCGCGCGCTCGTCGAGCAGGTCGTCGAGGTCGACGCCGACTTCGTCGACCGCTACCTGAACGACGGCGACATCGACGCGTCCGAGCTGCACGCGCCGCTCGAGCAGGCGCTGCGCGAAGGGCACCTGATCCCGGTCTGCTTCGCGTCGGCGAAGGGCGGCGCCGGCGTCGTCGAGCTGCTCGACGTCATCGTCAAGCTCCTGCCGCATCCCGGCGAAGCGAATCCGCCCGAGTTCCTGCGCGGCGAAGGCGAGGGCGCCGAGAAGCTGTCGGCGGCGCCCGATCCGAAGCGGCACGTCCTCGCGCACGTCTTCAAGGTCACGGTCGACCCGTTCGTCGGCAGGATGGGGATCTTTCGCGTCCACCAGGGCACGGTGACGCGCGACAGCCAGCTCTACATCGGCGACGGCAGGAAGCCGTTTCGCGTCGGCCACCTCTTCATGCTGCAGGGCAAGGACCACGTCGAGGTGCAGAGCGCGTTGCCGGGCGACATCGTCGCGGTCGCGAAGGTCGACGACATCCGCTTCGACGCGGTGCTGCACGACGCCGCCGAGGACGACCACATCCACCTCGCGCCGCTGCCGTTTCCCAAGCCGGTCCACGGCCTCGCGATCGCGCCGAAGCGCCACGGCGACGAGCAGCGGATGTGGGAGATCCTCACCAAGCTCGTCGACGAGGACCCGTGCCTGAAGCTCGAGCACGTCCCCGGCACCAACGAGACGATCGTCTACGGGCTCGGCGAGCTGCACCTGCGCTGCCTCCTCGAGCGGCTGCGCGACGTCTACAAGTTCGAGGTGCAGACCAAGCCGCCGCGGATCGCGTACCGCGAGACGGTCACCGCGCCCGCCGAAGGCCACCATCGCCACAAGAAGCAGAGCGGCGGCGCCGGCCAGTTCGGCGAGGTCTACCTGCGCATCGAGCCGCTGCCGCGCGGCAGCGGCTTCGAGTTCGTCGACCAGGTCAAGGGCGGAACGATCCCCGGCCAGTTCATCCCCGCGGTCGAGAAGGGCGTGCGCGAGGTGCTCGCGACCGGCGCGATCTCGGGCAACCCGGTCGTCGACGTGCGCTGCGTCGTCTACGACGGCAAGCACCACAGCGTCGACAGCAAGGAGATCGCGTTCGTCACCGCGGGGAAGAAGGCGTTCATGGCGGCGGTGCGCGAGGCGCGGCCGATCGTCCTCGAGCCGATCGTCAACGTCGAGATCAACGCGCCGTCGGACGCGCTCGGCGACATCACCGGCGACCTCGCGTCGCGGCGCGGCATGGTGAGCGGCACCGCGAACGGCGCGCCGGGGACGATGACGGTGCGCGGCCAGGCGCCGATGTCGGAGCTGCTCGGCTACCAGAGCCGGCTCAACGCGCTGACGAGCGGCCAGGGGCGCTACACGATCGACTTCTCGCACTACGAGGCGGTGCCGCCGAACACGCAGCAGCAGCTCGTCGGTCAGTTCAAGGTGCGCGACGAGGACTGACCGGCGCCGGCAGCGGCATCCCGCGCTCGCGCAGGACGTCGCGCAGCCGGTCGGGGTAGTCGGTGATGAGCCCGTCGACGCCCCACGCGAGCAGCCGGCGCATGTCGCCGACCGCGTTGACGGTCCACGGGATCACGCGCAGGCCGAGCGCGTGCGCGGTGCGGACCGCGGCTTCGTCGATGTTGTTGAAGTTCGGCGCCCAGGTCTCGCCGCCGGCGGCCTTGACCATGTGCGGCACCGACGGGTAGTCGGCGAGCTTCAGCCCGTCGGTCCAGCGCGGGTCGGCGACGTTGCCGCCGTTGCGTCCCTGCGTCGTGAGGTGCACGGTGCGCATCTCGGGCGCGACGCGGTGGACGATGCGCAGCGTCTCCCAGTCGAAGCTCTGGATCATCGACCGCTCGCCCATGCCGGCGGCGCGGATGACCGCGAGCAGCCTCGCGACGAATTCCTCCGGCGGCACGGTGTCGTTCGGCTTGTCGGGATAGACCTTGGTCTCGATGTCGAACTGCACGTCGTCGGCGCCGAGCTCGCGCATGCGCGCGAACAGCGCGGCGAGCGTCGGGAAGCGCTCGCCGTCCTTCGCCTGCTGCTCGCCGAACGCCTTGCCGTACGCATTGCCGGGATTGAGGCGGCCGATGTCGTAGCGCTCGAGCTCGGCGAGCGTGAGCGAGTGGATCAGCGGCCCGTCGGCGACCAGCCAGCGGCCGTCTGCGTCGCGCGCCAGCGCCGGGTTGACGAACGGGTCGTGCGAGATCACCGGCACGCCGTCGGCGGTGATCGCGATGTCGAGCTCGAGCGTCGTGACGCCGAGCGCGATCGCGTTCTCGAATGCGGCGAGCGTGTTCTCGGGCCTGAGGCCGCGGCCGCCGCGGTGCGCCTGCAGGTCGAACGCGGTTGCTGCGTGCGCCGCAACGCCCGCGGTGAGCGCGAGCGCGGCGAGCGCTCGCGCGACGCCTGCGCGCGTCAGCGAGAAGGTCCGGTGCATGCCGCCGACTTTACGGGCAGGCCGGCTCGACTCGCGTGTCGGCGTCGCAATGCACCGCGTAGAGCAGCCCGAGCGGGTTGCCGTGCTGCGCGAAGAACTCGCGCCGCAGGTCGAGGAACGCTTCGCCGATCGCGTCGCCGGCGAGGAAGCGGTCGAAGAAACGCTCGGCCCATTCGGCCGCGAACAGCGCCGGCGTCTTGCACTGCGTGCCGATGACGCCGCGCGCGCCCTTGGCCATGAAGTAGGGAACGAAGCCGTCGTAGAACGCCGGCGACAGCTCCGCCGACTCGCACGCGTTGATGAAGACGAGGGGCTTGCCGGCGAGCACGGTCGACGTCGGTGCGTCGAGCGCGAGATCGCCGAGCGTGAGCTTGGCGTCGCTGAGGATCAGCGCCGACGCGTCGGGGCCGCCGGGATCGGCGAGGCCGGCCGACTCGGCGTGGCAGTAGAAGTAGAGCAGCTGGTCGGCCGTCGCCGCGTTTGCAAGAGCGCCGACGACGTCGGCGCGCGTCGCGCGCGTCGTCACGCCGATGCGCTGGCGCTTCGTCGCTGCGCTCGACCACCACGCCTGCTGGTCGGCGACGAGGGTGACGCCGAGCTGCGCATCGATGCCGGTGTTGACGTTGACGCTGACCGCGAGCCGCGGCTCGCTCGCGATCGCGCTGTCGCTGATCGCGAGCGACGTCTGCAGCGGCAGCTCCTCGACGATGTGGCGCATGCCGATGAAGTTGTCCCAGTCGAGCTGGGCACCGGCGGAGGCGTCGCCGATGTAGAGCAGGCCCCAGGGGATCGGTGCCGTCGCCGCGGTGACCTGGAGCTTCAGCCGCCGCGTCCGGTCGGCCGCGGCCTCGCGCAGATAGGTGCCGACCGACTTCGAGTCGGCGCCCGCCGCGGGGCCGAAGAACACCTTCTGGAAGAGCAGCGCGCCGGCGCGCGCCATCGTCGTCAGCGCGACGTCGCGATCGGCCGGCGCGATGTCGATGCCGCTCTGGAACACGTAGTCGCCGTTCGCGTTCTGCTGCATCACGACCTTCATCAGCTCGCCGCGCAGCGCATCGATCGCCGATGCCAGGTACGCCGGCTGCACGGGCAACTGTGCCGACGCCGCGACCTCGCCCATCACGGTGCAGTCGTAGCCGCCGTCGTCGAGCCGCAGGACGAGGCCGATGTCGCGCGGCTTCAGGATCGCCGCAGCCGCGGCCGGCCGGCCTTGCGCCGACACCGTGGGCGGCGTCGCGCTGGCGCCGCCGATCGTGAACGTGACGACGATGCTCTGCAGGAAGTTGCCGTCCTTGTGCAGCGTTGCGGTGAGCGTCGACGCGCCGTCGTGGAGTGGGGTGATGTCGAAGCGCGCCTTGTTGCGCGAGGGGCCCGCGCGCGGGATGCGCAGCGTCCGCGTGGGATCGTCGATCCGGAAGTCGGCGCTGCCGAGCTGGACCGTGACCGCGACCTCGTCGACGCCTTCGGGAAAGAGCGACTGCTCGGCGAGCGCTGCGGCGGCGATCGCTTCGACGTGCTGCACGATGTCGACGCCGACCGCGAGCGTGTACGTCGTGCCGACGCGGAGGATCTCGTCGCTCGCGGTGTCCTCGAGCGCGACGTTGACCCAGCGTGCGGTCGCCGCGGCAGCAGCCGGGGCGGCAACGGCGGCGGTGATCGGAGGGTCGGGCGCGCTGCCGGCAACCGGAGGCATCGCGCGTTGTCCGCGAGACACCGCAGCGGCTGGCGCCGCGGAGCCGCCGTTCGTTTGGCGCCTCAGGAAGGCGGGGATGTCGAGCGCGTCGGCATCGTCCGTCGTGCCCAGCAGTGCACCGCCCGGCGGTCGCGGCGGCGGCGTTCCCCATCCAGGCCCCGGCGTCCGCGCGCTCGGCAGCGGCGCCGGCGGCTGCGATGCAGACGGCAGCGGCGGCGCCGATCGCGTGACGGCTGCGGATGGCGCCGAGCGCGCCAGCGGCGCCGGCGGCGCCGAGTGCATCGTCGGAGCCGGCGGTGCCGCGCGCGTTGCGCTCGGTTGCGGTGCCGGCGGTGCCGCGCGGGTCGTGCTCGGTTGCGGGGTCGACAACGTCGCCTGCGGCGGCGTCGCCGGCGCGGCGAGCACCGCCGACCAGAACGCGTGCGCGACCTCGGGATGCGCGATGTCGCTGTGCGCGCCCGAGACGCCGCTGCCGTTCTTGATGACGTCGCTCGCCTCGAGGTTGTAGATCGTCGCCGGCTGGAACGCGTAGCGGAAGGTCGCCGGCTGCATCGGCATGTCCTGCAGACCGCCGAGACCCTGGATGCCGAACGAGCCGATGCCGCCGTACGCCGGCAGCGCGTCGTCGAGGACGAGCTGCCTCCTGATCTGCGCGCCGAGCGGATAGAAGCGGCCGACCGCGGTGTCGTGCGTCGAGCGCGTCGTCACGATCGGGCCGCGCACGAGGCCGTGCTCGACGATGCGGTGAAAGTAGCCCGCGCTCCCCTTCGCGTACGGAATGTCGCTCGCGTACGACCAGAGCGAGAGCGCGCCCTGGACGAGAAAGAGCGAATCGACCGGCCGCGGCAGGTCGGGCTGGCCCGCAGGACCGGCGACCGTCGCCGACGCGACGATGCAGCCGAAGCTGTGCCCCATGAGATGGAAGCGCGCTTTCGGCGCGACGATCTCGAGCCGCA
>JASLGD010000297.1 GCA_030150305.1 Caldimonas sp.
CATCGCGCCGCGCCTGTTCGCGACGTGCGCCGAGATGCATCGCTCGCGGCCGCGCCTGCGCTTCGTCGTGCCCGTGGTGCCGGGGCTGCGCGGCGCGATCGAGGCGGTGCGTGCGACCGTGGCCGGCGAAGTCCCGATCACGCTCGTCGACGGCCGCGCCCACGACGCGCTCGCGGCGTGCGACGTCGCGATCGTCGCCAGCGGCACGGCGACGCTCGAGACCGCGCTCTTCAAGCGGCCGATGGTCGTCGTCTACGCGATGCACGCGCTCAGCTGGCAGATCGGCAAGCTCGTCCACTACCAGCCGTGGGTCTCGCTGCCGAACATCCTGCTGCGCGATCGCGCCGTTCCCGAGCTGCTGCAGCACGGCGCGACGCCGCAAGCGATCGCTGCGGCGGCGTTTCGCTGGCTCGACGACCCCGCCGCGGTGCGATCATTGCAGCAGCGCTTCGAGGCGCTGCACCGCGAGCTGCGCCGCGACACCGGCGCGCTCGCGACCGCGGCGATCGAAGCCGTCCTGCAACGCTGAAGCGAGAGCCTGCCCGACCGATGCACGCCAAGACCTTCTTTCGCGCCGCCAAGCTGCGCGGCATCGTCGACGTCGAAGGGCTGATGGCGGGAGTCGACGAGGTCGGCCGCGGCCCGCTCGCCGGGCCGGTCGTCGCCGCCGCGGTGATCCTCGAGGAGAAGCGGACGATCCGCGGCCTGAACGACTCGAAGCTCCTCACCGCCGAGGAGCGCGAGCGGCTCGACCGCGAGATCAGGAAGCGCGCCGTCTGCGTCAGCGTCGCGAGCGCGAGCGTCGCCGAGATCGACTCGCTCAACATCCTGCGTGCCGCGCTGCTGGCGATGCAGCGCGCCGTCGAGGGGCTCGCGCAGCAGCCGCAGATCGTCCTCGTCGACGGCAACCAGCGGCCGACGCTGACGATGCCGGTGCGCACCGTCGTCGGCGGCGACGCGCGCGTGCGCGCGATCTCGGCGGCGTCGATCGTCGCCAAGGTGCACCGCGACGCGCTCTGCATGCGGCTGCACGACGAGCACCCGCAGTACGGCTTCGACACCCACAAGGGCTCTCGACGCCGGAGCACCTGAGCGCGTTGCGCGAGCACGGCGCGTGTCCGCACCACCGCAGGAGCTTCGCTCCGGTTCGCGACGTCTGCGATCGCCTCTTCTGAGGTCGTGGGCAAGGTCGCGCGGATCACGTCGCGGGCCAACCCGCTGCTCGCGCGCGTGCGCAGACTCGCGAGCGACGGCGCGTCGGCGCGGCGATCGGGCACGGTGCTGCTGGAAGGCGAGCACCTGTGCGAAGCGTGGCTCGCCCGGCCGCGCGCGCGCGTGCTGCATGCGATCGTCACGGAGGAGGCGTGGCTCGAGCCGCGCCTGCGGCGCCTCGCCGAAGCCGCCGACGAGACGGCAATCGTTCCGGCGTCGACGCTCGCGAGCGTGGTGACGCTCGAGTCGCCGCCGCCGATCGCGTTCGTCGTGCCGCTGCCGACGCCGGCGGCGATCGACCCCGACGCGCCGACGGTCGTCCTCGACCGCGTCCAGGATCCCGGCAACGTCGGCAGCGTCCTGCGCAGCGCCGCGTCGTTCGGATTCACGCAGGCGATCGCGCTCGCGGGCACCGCGGCGCCGTGGTCGCCCAAGGTCGTTCGCGCCGGCATGGGAGCGCACTTCGCGCTCCGCCTCGTCGACGCCGCCGCGGCGACGGCGCTCGCGGCGCTTCGCGTGCCGCTCTTCGGCACCAGCTCGCATGCGACGCTCGCGCTCGCCGACGCCGCGTTGCCGTGGCCGTGCGCCTGGGCGTTCGGTCACGAAGGGCAGGGCCTCGCCGCCGACGTCGCCGCGCGCTGCCGGGCGGTCGTCGCGATCCCGCAGCCCGGCGGCGGCGAGTCGCTCAACGTCGCCGCGGCCGCGGCCGTCTGCATGTACGACACTGTGCGTCGGCGCGCGGCCTGAGCGCGTCGAGCGAAGGACACCCGCCATGCAACGCTCCATCGACGCCCGCGCGCTGCGGCGCGCATCATGACGACGGCGCTGCCGACCTACGACGACGTCGTCGCCGCCGCGGCGCGGATCGCGGGCCACGCCCATCGCACGCCGGTGCTGACGTCGCGCACCGCCGACGCCGAGCTCGGCGCGAGCGTCGTCTTCAAGTGCGAGAACCTGCAACGGATGGGCGCGTTCAAGTTCCGCGGCGCGTTCAACGCGCTGTCGCGCTTCGACGAGCGGCAGCGGCGTGCCGGCGTCGTCGCGTTCTCGTCGGGCAACCACGCGCAGGCGATCTCGCTGGCGGCGGCGCTGCTCGGCACGCCGGCGGTGATCGTCATGCCGCACGACGCACCGGCGGCGAAGGTCGCGGCGACGCGGGGGTACGGCGGCGAAGTCGTCGTCTACGACCGCTACCGCGAGGACCGCGAGGCGATCGGCAGGAAGCTCGCCGAAGAGCGCGGCATGACGCTGATCCCGCCGTACGACCACCCGGACATCATCGCCGGCCAGGGCACCGCGGTGAAGGAGCTGCTCGAGGAGGTCGGCGAGCTCGACGCGCTCTTCGTGCCGCTCGGCGGCGGCGGCCTGCTCTCGGGATCGGCGCTCGCGGCGCGCGCGCTCTCGCCGCGCTGCAAGATGTACGGCGTCGAGCCCGAAGCCGGCAACGACGGCCAGCAGTCGTTTCGCAGCGGGCAGATCGTGACGATCGCGACGCCGCGCACGATCGCCGACGGCGCGCAGACGCTTCATCTCGGTGAGCTGACGTTCCCGATCATCCGCCGCGACGTCGACGACGTCGTCACCGCGAGCGACGCCGAGCTCGTCGACGCCATGCGTTTCTTCGCCGAGCGCATGAAGATCGTCGTCGAGCCGACCGGCGCGCTCGGCTTCGCGGCGGCGCGGCGGATGGCTGCGCAGCTGAAGGAAAGACGCGTCGGCGTCGTCATCAGCGGCGGCAACGTCGACCTCGCGCGCTTCGCCGAATTGATCGCGTCCTGAGCGACGTCGCTGCGTCGCCAGCTCGCCGGTGCGGTCAGGCCGGAGCGGCCAAGGTCGCGAAGAGCGGCCGCAGTCGGCGCGTCGGACGCCGCGAGCGTTGCACCGCATGCTGCAGCGTCAGGTGGAGGACGTCGCGCTGGGCGTGGCTGCCGCCGAGGCGGTGCGCGATTGACGGCAACCGGGCGAGCAGCTTGATCGCCGTGGCGTCGTCGCCGTGCCCGAACGCCCTCAGCGCGCGGGACGCCGGCAGCCCGAGCTGGCGCGTCGTGCGGCCGTAGCGCGTGCGCAGCCGCTGCCGTGCGACGAGCTCGGTCTCGAGCCTGTGCGCGCGCTCGCGGTCGTTCGCGCCGACGAACGCGAGCATGGCGTGGACGTCGGTGAAGCTGCAGAAGGCGTCGTCGATGTGCCGTGACCAGGCGTCGGCGAGCTCGCTCCAGCGCGCGCCGGCGCTGCACCCCGCGAGGCCGATCCGCCAGAGCAGCGCCGAGGCGTCGATCAGGTCGGAGACATCGGCTGACCGCGTGGCGCGGACGTGCGTGTCGTAGACGTCGAGGGCGCGCTCGGGAGCGCGCGTCGACAGGTGGAACAGCGCGACGTGCCACCAGCCGTGCGTGACGACCGCGCTGTCGCGCGCCCAGACGTCGGCGTGCTCCGCCATCCAGCGCACGCCGTCGGCGAACCGCTCGGTCATCTCGAACACGTGCGCCATCGCGTGGCAGGCGCGCGCGTCGAGCGGATTCAGATCGAGCGCGGCGCGCGCCGCGTCCTCGGCGCGTGCGTACTCGCCCGACTCGGCGAGCGCAAACGCGTGCATCGCGAGCAGGGAGTGGTAGCCCGGATCCTCTCGCGACCACGCCGGCAACGCCCGCGCGACGTGCCGACGCATGCGGGCGAGGTCGCCGGTCACGTAGTCGAGCGACGCCACGACCTGGAGCGCGACGGCATCGCGCGGGAAGCGCGCGAGCAGCCGGTCGAGCTTCGCCTTGGCGCCTTCGAAGTCGTCGTCGAGCACGGCCGAGAGTGCCGCGAGGTGCATCCGTTCGCGATCGTTCGCCGGCAGCCGCAGCGCGGCAGCGACGATCGGCCGCGCCGCGTCGACGCGGTGGACGTCGCGGCCGGTCGCGAGCTGCCACGCCGCGAGCGCATGCGCCGTGACGAACGCGGGCGCGTCGCGCCGCGCGGCCGCGAGCGCGCCGCCGTCGTTGCCCCGCCAGGCTTGCCAGGAGGCGACTGCGCGCTCGTACGCGGCGAGCGCGGCGGGGGTTGCGCCGCTCACGGCGCAACCGCGCAGGTCGTTCATCGTCATGCCGCCCGGCGTTCGCCGCGGCCGTTCGCGGGAACGATGTTGAGGTTCATGCGGAACACGTTGCCCGGGTCGTAGCGGTTCTTCAGCGCCTGCAGCCGGGCGTGGTTCGATCCGTAGCTCGCCGCGACGCGCTCGCCTTCGTCCTCGGTGAGAAAGTTGACGTAGCCGCTTCCGGTCGCGTGCTGCGCCGCGCTGGTGAACGATCGCCGCGCCCACGTGCGCACGGTGTCGTCGTCGCGCGGATCCGACCAGCGGCCGTGCACGTTCATGATGTAGTGCGCGTCGCGGCCGACGAACGCGGTCGCGTCGGGCGCGACGCGCGCCATCGCGCCGCCCAGCTGGGCGACGAAGATCTCGCACTCCGGTCCCGGCGAATTCGCAGCGGCTTCGATGATGACGTCGATCGCGGCGTCGCCGAGCGCGCTGAAATTGTTCGACTTCCAGTAGTTGCGGCCACCCGGTGTCAGCAGCGCGTCGAAGGCGGTCTGGAAGCCCGCGTACGGCATCGGCGCGAGGTGGCTCGCGATCGGTTTGCCGAAGCCGAGCACAGGCGCCGCGGCGCGCGCGCCGGACGCGACGGCGCCGCTGTAGACGAGCGGCAGCACGACGACGTCGGTGCCGTGCGCCGACGCGGGCAGGAACGGCAGCGGCGGCGCCTTGCGCAGCACCGCCCAGACGCTCAGCTCGTCGGGCGCGGTCGCGTTGAAGTCGCGCCACGCGCGCAGCACCGAGCGGGCCTGTGCGAACGGATAGACGACGAGCCCGGCGTAGAGCTCGGGGCCGACCGGGTGGAGGCGAAACTCGAACGACGTGACGACGCCGAAGTTGCCGCCGCCGCCGCGCAGCGCCCAGAACAGGTCGGGCTCCGCAGTCGCCGAGACCGCGTGGACCACGCCGTCTGCCGTGACGACCGTTGCGCCGAGCAGGTTGTCGACGGTCATGCCGTGGCGCCGCGTCAGCCAGCCGAAGCCGCCGCCGAGCGTGAGCCCTGCGACGCCGGTCGTCGAGTTGATGCCGAGCGGGACGGCGAGGCCGTGCGCCTGCGTCGCGCGGTCGACGTCGGCGAGCAGCGCGCCGGCGCCGACGCGCGC
>JASLGD010000321.1 GCA_030150305.1 Caldimonas sp.
TGGAAGCTGCTGCGCGCGCGCATCGTCAAGGTCACGAGCGGGCCGCTCAACGCGCGCGGCAGCGACGTCGCGATCGAGGAGATCGTCCTCGCCTACGAGCGCCTCGAGCTCGAGTAGATGGCGGCGGCGAAACGCGCGGCGGCGAAACGCGACCGCCCGTTCCTGAACGCGAACTTCGTCGTCGAGCTCGGCGCCGGCAAGGCCAGCGGCTTCGCCGCGGTCGCCTTCGGCCCGTTCGCCGCCAAGCCCGGCGCGGCGTCGCCTTCGCTCGCGCTGCCGCCGGCGCCGCCCGCCGATCGCGTCGTCCTGCGCCGCGGCGCGACCGGCGCGCTCGACCTCTACGACTGGTGGCGACAGGCACGCGACGGCCGCGCGCCGCCGCGGCGCACGGTCACGGTCAAGCTCCTCGCCGACGACCACGCGACCGTGCTCATGAGCTGGCGCCTGCGCAACGCCAGGCCGGTCGCGCTCGCCTACTCGCCGCTCGACGCCCTCGAAGGCGCGGTGCTGATGGAGACGATCGAGCTCGCGTTCGACGACGTCGAGATCACGGTCGGTCCCTAGGGCCTGTTGACAGCCTAGCCGCGCGACGGCTGCCGCGCCGACTTGTCGACGTACATCGCGCGGTCGCCGCGCGTCAGCAGCGCTTGCGCGCTTTCGGCGCCGTCGAAGGCGACGATGCCGGCGCTGAACTGGAACGCGCCGACCGCCCAGCGCGGATCGTGGACGGCGCAAAACGAGCGGATGCGCTCGACGACCGCCGTTGCCTGCGCGGGCGTGCTCGACGGCAGCAGCAGCGCGAACTCGTCGCCGCCGAGACGAAAGCCGCCGTCGACGCGGGCGCGGATCGTCGAGTCGATCGCGACCGCGAGCTGGCGCAGGACCTGGTCGCCGGCGGCGTGGCCGAAGCGGTCGTTGATCGCCTTGAAGCGATCGATGTCGAGGTAGACGACGCTCAGCGGCTCGTGCGAACGGCGCGCCCGTGCGCACTCGACCTCGAGCGCGGCCTCGAAGCTGCGCCGGTTGAAGAGGCCGGTGAGGCCGTCGGTGCGGGCCAGCGACTCGAGCGCGCGCTGGTCGAAGCGCACGCGCGCGACCAGCGCCGCGATCACGACGCCGCCGCAGACTTCGGTCAGCCAGCCGCGCGGCGACGTCGGCAGGCTGCCGTTCTCGATCCAGTCGGTGACGAGGGGAACGGCAACGAGCGCATACAGCCACGCGAGCGCGCCGACGCGGCCGCGCAGCGCCGAGACGCGATCGTCGAGGCGCGGCGAGGTGGGCGGGAAGCGGACCGCCGCGGCCGATCGCTCCGCGCTCCCGGCCGCCGGCTGCCCGTCCTCGCGCGCGCTGCTGTCCATCGACCGCCCCTTTGGCGGCGATTGTCGGTGCGCGCGGCGCGCGCTACACGCTCAGAGCTGCGAGCCGAGCAGCGAGGCGAAATGCTCGAACACCTTCTCGCGCAGCGGCCGCGCCTCCCATGCGGCGAGGTCGATGCGACGCGATTTCGCGAGGTCGGCTTCAAAAATCTTTACCTGCTGCAGCGCGAAGTCGCGGTCGTAGACGTTGAGGTTGGCCTCGTCGTTGAGGCGAAACGAGCGGTCGTCGAAGTTGGTCGATCCGCTCGAGACCATGAACTCGTCGACGACCATCACCTTGCAGTGGAACATCGTCGGCTGGTACTCGTAGATCTCGGCGCCCGCGGCGAGCAGCTCGCCCCAGCGCGCCCGCGACGCGCCGCGCACCGTCTCGGTGTCGATGTGGCCGCCCGGGACGATGATCTGCAGCTTCACGCCGCGCTTCATCGCCTCGACCATCGTCCTGACCGCGAGCTCGTTCGGAACGAAGTACGAGCTCGAGAGGCGGATCGTCCGCGTCGCGGCGGTGATCGACATCAGGTACATCAGCTCCATGCTGGCGCTGCCGCCGGTGGGCGAGCTGCTGAACACCTGCGCCGGCCCGCCGCCCGCGATCGGCTGCAGCGGCGGAAAGTATTCGCCGCCGTGGAGCACCTTGCCCGACGTCTTCATCCAGTTGTCCATGAAGACGCCCTGCATCTGCGCGACGACGGGCCCTTCGATGCGAAAGTGCGTGTCGCGCCAGTGGTCGGGGTCCTGCGCGTCGCCGCTCCACTTGTCGGCGATGCCGACGCCGCCGGTGAATCCGATCGCGCCGTCGACGACGAGCAGCTTCCTGTGCGTGCGGTTGTTGAGCCGGCCGAGGTGCGACCAGTGCGGCGGGTGGTACTTCTCGATCTCGACGCCGGCCGACTTCAGCTCGTCGATCAGCGCCTGGTCCATCTTCGACGAGCCGACCCAGTCGAGCAGCACGTGCACCTGAACGCCGGCGCGCGCGCGCTCGGCGAGCGCGTCGGCGAACTCGCGGCCGATGTCGCCGGACCAGTAGATGTACGTCTCGAAGTCGATCGTCCGCCTGGCGCCGCGGATCGCGGCGAGCATCGACGGGAAGATGCGGTCGCCGTCGACGAGCACCTGGTAGCGGTTGCCGGCGACGACGGGCGGACCGAGCAGCACGCCCATGACGTGCAGGAACTCCGGGTCCTCGACGCCGTAGAGGTGCTCGATCCGCTGCTGGATCTTCTTCTCGCCGCTGCCCGCGTTGACGACGACGAGCGCGACGATCAGGGTGACGACGATCGCGACGAGCACGGCCATGACGAGGGTCCCGGTGGCGAAGCGATCGCGCAGCCGAGCGAGCCTTCGCGGCTTACCGCTCGCGGACCGTGCCTGGCGCGCTGAAGACGATCGCATCGCAAAAAAGCGCCCCGAAGGGCGCTTGGTGAAAGGACACGCGGCCTACTTGCCGTCGTGGTCGGAGTCGCCGGGGATGGCGCGCTCGACCTTGTCGCTGACGCGGTTCCACGCGTCCTTGGTGGCGAGCTTGGCGCGGTCCCACGTCAGGCGCGATTCGCCCTTGGCGCGGTCCCAGTCGCGCGACAGGTCCGGCTCGACCTCGTCGAAGCGACGGCCCGGATACTTCGAGTACGAGTCCCAGCCGTAGCGATACGCGGGACGGTAGTCGTCGTACGTCGAGCCGGACGCGTACGGACGGCTCATGAAGTTGTCGCGCCAGTACGCGTCTTCGACGGTCGGGTCGATCTGCTCTGCGATGCCCTTGCCGGCGAGTCCGCCGACGACGGCGCCGACCGCCGCACCGACGACGGTGCCGACCGGGCCGGCCGCCGAGCCGACGGC
>JASLGD010000359.1 GCA_030150305.1 Caldimonas sp.
GCGCGGCGGCCGCTCGCTGAACGACGCGCTCGCGCAGTGCCCGGCGCCGGCACGTCCCGGCACGCAGGCGATCGCCTTTCACGCCCTGCGCTGGCTCGGCGCCGCCGACGTCGTTCGCCGCGTGCTGGCGCCGAAGCCGCCGCCGCCTGCCGTCGATGCGCTCCTCGTCACCGCGCTCGCGCTGCTCTGGCCGCCGGGCGCACCGCCGTACGCCGACCACGTGCTCGTCGACGAGGCGGTCGAGGCAGCGCGACGCCGCGCGCAGCGCAGCGCCGGCTTCGTCAACGCCGTGCTGCGGCGCTTCGTCCGCGAGCGCGACGGCGTCGTCGCGGCTGCGCTCGACGATCCGCTGGCACGCTTCAACCACCCGGCGTGGTGGCTCGACCGGCTCCGCGCCGACTGGCCCGACCGCTGGCAGGCGATCGTCGCCGCCGACAACGAGCGGCCGCCGATGACCTTGCGCGTCAACGTGCGGCGGACGACGCGCGCCGAGCTGCTGGCGTCGTTCGCGGCGCACGGCATCGACGCGATCGCCATCGACGACGCCCAAGCGGTGACGTTGGCGAAGCCGCTGCCCGTGGCCGAACTCCCCGGCTTCGCCGAAGGGCTCGTCTCGGTGCAGGACGCCGCCGCGCAGCGCGCGGCGCCGCTCTTGCTCGGCAAGGCGCTGCCCGCCGGCGCGCGTGTTCTCGACGCGTGCGCCGCGCCCGGCGGCAAGACCGCGCACCTGCTCGAGCTCGCCGACCTCGACGTCGTCGCGATCGACCGCGACCGCGGCCGCCTCGCCCGCGTCGACGAGACGCTCGCCCGCCTCGGCCTCCGCGCGGCGACGATCGCCGCCGATGCCGCGCTGCCGGCGACCTGGTGGGACGGTCGCCCGTTCGCCGCGATCCTGCTCGACGCGCCGTGCACGGCGTCGGGAATCGTCCGCCGCCACCCCGACGTCCGGTGGCTCCGCCGTCCGAGCGACCTCGACGCGCTCGCTGCGATCCAGGCCCGGCTGCTCGACGCGCTCTGGCCGCTGCTCGCTCCGGGCGGCCGGCTCCTCTATTGCACGTGCTCGGTCTTTCGCAGCGAGGGATCGGGGCAGATCGACGCTTTTTTGCAACGACGGAGTGACGCCGCGCTCGCTCTGTCGCCGCCTTCTCCCGGGCACCTCCTGCCGCTGCCCGACAATGGGACGCCGCTGCCGGCCGCAGGTGCATCGCGCGCTGCCGACGGCTTCTTCTTCGCCCTGCTCGAA
Source organism: Caldimonas sp. (assembly GCA_030150305.1). Taxonomy (GTDB): domain Bacteria; phylum Pseudomonadota; class Gammaproteobacteria; order Burkholderiales; family Burkholderiaceae_C; genus Schlegelella_A. The sequence goes on from JASLGD010000359.1 coordinate 1,244, forward strand.
AAGCTCCAGACCGCGCCCTGACCGACCGCCGATGACCGCGTCGCCGCCGCACGGCTCCCTGCGCCGCCGCAGCGTGCTACGCGCGCTCGGCGCCGCCGGGGTGCGCCTCGCCCTCCCTGCCGCGCTGCTCGCGGCCGGGGCACGGCGCGCGTGGGCGGCCGAGGCCGACCTGACGAACTTCGAGGTCACGCGCGACGACGAGGGCGTCTACCTCAGCTTCACGGTCAACTTCGAGCTCGCCAAGGGTCCCGAGGACGCGCTCGCGCGGGCGGTGCCGCTCTTCTTCGTCGCCGAGGCCGAAGTCTTCCGCGACCGCTGGTACTGGCGCGACCGCCGGATCGCGAGTCCGACGCGGGTCTGGAAGATCGTCTACCAGCCGTTGACGTCGAACTATCGCGTCACGACCGTCGGCGGCCTCGGCCAGACCTATCCGACGCGCGAGGAGGCGCTGCTGTCGCTCCGCCGGGCGACGCGCTGGAAGATCGCCGAGGCGAGCCAGCTCGACGACGGACGCCACTACGTCGAGTTCAACTACCGGCTCGACGTCACACTGCTGCCCAGGCCGATGCAGATCGGCGTCGCCGGGCAGCCCGATTGGCAGCTGTCGGTCAAGCGCACGCAGCGCATCCCGTGAACCACGATCGCGAACCGAGCGCGGGCGAGGTGTCGCCCGCCGTCATGACCCGCAGCCGCTGGGCGTGGATCGTCTCGACCATCGCAGCCCTCTGCGCCGGCCTCGTCCTCGTCTTCCTGCTCGGCGTCGCGACCAACAACCCGACGCTGTACGAGCGCCACTACGTGTGGCTCTTCTGGGTCAACGTCGCGCTCGCTGGAACGCTGGTCGCGGTGATCGTCGCGGCCGCGGTGCGGATGCTCTGGCGGGTCGTGCGCGGCCGCTTCGGCAGCCGGCTGCTGCTCAAGCTCGCCGCGATCTTCGCGCTCGTCGGCATCCTGCCCGGCGTGCTGATCTACGCGGTCAGCTACCAGTTCGTCTCGCGCTCGATCGAGAGCTGGTTCGACGTCAGGGTCGAAGGCGCGCTCGCCGCCGGCCTCAACCTCGGGCGCGGCACGATCGACACGATCGTCGCCGACCTCGGCACGAAGACACGGCTCGCCGCCGAGCGCCTCGCCGAAGGCTCGCTCTCGGCGGAGCCGCTCGCGCTCGAGCGGCTGCGCGAGCAGCTTTCGGCCAAGGAGGTCTCGATCGTCGGCGCCTCGGGGCAGACGCTCCTCGCGACGGCGAGCGCGACGGCGTCGCTGCTGCCCGAACGGATTCCGCCGCAGACGCTGCGCCAAGCGCGCACGCAGCGGGTCGTGAGCCAGGCCGAGGGGCTCGAGGAGGACGCGGCGGCGGCGGCGGCGAACGCGCGGGTGCGCGCCGTCGCCGTGATCCCGAGCAGCAACTTCGCGCTCGGCGAGCAGGAGCGCTACCTCGTGGTGACGCAGGCGATCTCGCCGGCGCTCGCCGCCAACGCGCTCGCGGTGACGACCGCCTACGGCGAGTACCAGCAGCGCGCGCTTGCGCGCTCGGGGCTGCGCAAGATGTACATCGGCACGCTGACGCTCGCGCTCGTGCTCGCCGTGTTCGGCGCGCTGCTGCTCGCGATCGCGCTCAGCAACCAGCTCGCGCAGCCGCTGCTGCTGCTCGCCGAGGGCGTCGCGCAGGTCGCGCGCGGCGACTTCAGCTCGAAGGCGGTGTTCCGCTCGCACGACGAGCTCGGCGGCCTGACGCGCTCGTTCGCCGAGATGACCGAGCAGCTCTCCGAAGCGCGCGAGCTCGTGCACCGCAGCGTCACCCAGGTCGAGGGCGCGCGCGCCAATCTGCAGACGATCCTCGACAACCTCACCGCCGGCGTCATCGTGTTCGACCGCAACGGCGCGATCGACACGGTCAACCCGGGCGCGACGCGGATCCTGCGCCTGCCGCTGTCGGCGTACCGCGGGCGGCGGCTCGAGGACGTCGCCGGCCTCGGCGCGTTCGGCCAGGCGGTGTGGCAGCGCTTCGAGCTGCACGCGACGAGTCCCGAAGCGGGCGAGCGCGACCACTGGCAGGACTCGTTCGAGCTGCAGCTCGCCGGGCCGCCGAACCGCGAGCGCGACTCCATCACGCTGCTCGTGCGCGGCGCGGCGATGCCGCAGGGCGCGCGGCTGATGGTCTTCGACGACATCACCGAGCTCGTCTCGGCGCAGCGAGTCGAGGCCTGGAGCGAGGTCGCGCGCCGGCTCGCGCACGAGATCAAGAACCCGCTGACGCCGATCCAGCTCTCCGCCGAACGGCTCCAGCTCAAGCTCGCCGCCAAGCTCGACGGCCCCGAGCGCACCATGCTCGAGCGCTCGGTGTCGACGATCGTCAACCAGGTGCAAGCGATGAAGGCGCTCGTCAACGAGTTCCGCGACTATGCGCGCCTGCCGGCGTCGACGTTCGACGCGATCGACGTCAACGCGCTCGTCGTCGAGGTGCTCGGCCTGTACGGCGGCGCGCAGGAGTCCGGGCGGCTGCACGCCGAGCTCGCGCCGGCGCTGCCCGCGATCGTCGGCGACGGCACGCAGCTGCGCCAGGTCATCCACAACCTCGTCCAGAACGCGCTCGACGCCGTCGCCGAGCGGGCCGACGGGCGCGTCCTCGTCGCGACCGAAGCGGCGCGCAACGACGCCGGCGCGGTGCGCGCGGTGCGGCTCGTCGTCGTCGACAACGGCCCCGGCTTCCCGGAGAACGTGCTCAAGCGCGCGTTCGAGCCCTACGTGACGACGAAGAAGAAGGGGACCGGGCTCGGCCTCGCAGTCGTCAAGAAGATCGCCGACGAGCACGGCGCGCGCATCCGCATCGCCAACCTCGGCAGCGCTGCCGGCGCCGAGGGCGGCCCGGCCGCTGCCACGGTGCGCGGAGCGCAAGTTTCGCTATCATTTTCGAAACTCGCAGCGGCCGTTCGCGTCGGCGCCGACGAGCCAGTCGTTGCGTCGAGGGCGCACTAGAGGTTCATGGCCACCATTCTTGTCGTCGACGACGAGCTCGGGATCCGGGCGCTGCTCTCGGAGATCCTCGCCGACGAAGGCCACACGATCGAGCTCGCCGAGAACGCCGCTCAGGCGCGCGCGTGCCGCGAGCGCATCCGCCCCGACCTCGTGCTGCTCGACATCTGGATGCCCGATGTCGACGGCATCACGCTGCTGAAGGAATGGGCGTCGACGGCGCAGCTGACGATGCCGGTGATCATGATGAGCGGCCACGGCACGATCGACACCGCGGTCGAGGCGACCAAGTACGGCGCGATGGCGTTCCTCGAAAAGCCGATCACGCTGCAGAAGCTCCTGCGCGCGGTCGAGCAGGGCCTCGCCAAGCCGCCGTCGCGGCCGCCGGCGGCTGCACACCACAACTCGACGGGGGCCGACGGCAGCGGCGGCCTGACGGTCGAGGCGGCGATGACCGGCGGCGCGATGCAGCCGCTCGCGCCGGTGTTGCTCGGCCCGCAGCCCGAGCAGAGCTTCGACCTCGATCGCCCCCTGCGCGAGGCGCGCGACGCGTTCGAGAAGAGCTACTTCGAGTTCCACCTCGCGCAGGAAAACGGCAGCATGACGCGCGTCGCCGAAAAGACCGGGCTCGAGCGCACGCACCTGTACCGCAAGCTCAAGCAGCTCGGCGTCGACCTCTCGCGCAACAAGCGCAGCGCGATCTGACGTCGCGCCGACGGCGCGCGGCCGGGCGCGCGAGGACCGGTCGATATAATCGCCGGCTCACGGCCAAGTAGCTCAGTTGGTAGAGCAGCGGACTGAAAATCCGCGTGTCGGTGGTTCGATTCCGCCCTTGGCCACCAAATCCGGGACGCAGCGCGCGCAAACCCTTCCGGTGACAGTGCCCGACAGGCGCGGGGATTGCCGACCACGCGCATGTCGCCCGCAACGACCACGCTCGCGCCCGGCTCCGACGGGCCTTCGGCGCCTCCGCACGTTCCGCTCGCCGAGCAGCGCCGGCGGGTCTTCGCGATCGTCGCGGCATCGTCGGGCAACCTCGTCGAGTGGTTCGACTTCTACGTCTACGCGTTCACCGCGCTCTACTTCGCGCCGGCCTTCTTCCCGAAGGGCGATCCGACCGCGCAGCTGCTGAACACCGCCGGCGTGTTCGCGGCGGGGTTCCTGATGCGGCCGATCGGCAGCTGGCTGTTCGGCCGCGTCGCCGACCGCTACGGGCGCAAGCGCTCGCTCGTCGTCTCGGTGCTCCTGATGTGCGCCGGCTCGCTCATGGTCGCGCTGCTGCCGACCTACGCCGCGGTCGGCGCGCTCGCTCCCGGGCTGCTGCTGCTCGCGCGCTTGCTGCAGGGGCTCTCGGTCGGCGGCGAGTACGGCGCGACAGCGACGTACATGAGCGAAGTCGCGCTGCGCGGGCGGCGCGGCTTCTACTCGTCGTTCCAGTACGTCACGCTCATCGGCGGCCAGCTGCTCGCCGTGCTCCTGATCGTGCTGCTCCAGCAGGTGCTGAGCGAGGCCGAGCTGCGCGCCTGGGGCTGGCGGATTCCATTCGCGGTCAGCGCGGTCGCCGCGGTCGTCGCGTTCTGGCTGCGCAGCACGCTGCACGAGACGCTCGCCCCCGACGCCGCGGCGCAGGCGGGCGCGGGAACGATCGGCGAAGTGTTCCGCCACCACCGGGCGGCGTTCCTGGTCGTGCTCGGCTTCACCGCCGCAGGCTCGCTCATCTTCTACACGTTCACGACGTACATGCAGAAGTACCTCGTCAACTCGGCCGGCATGAGCGCCCGCACCGCGAGCAACGTCATGACCGGGTGCCTGGCGATCTACATGTGCGTGCAGCCGCTCTTCGGCATGCTCTCCGACCGCATCGGCAGGCGCAACAACATGCTGCTCTTCGGCGCCTTCGGCACCGTCGCGACGGTGCCGATCTTCAACGCGCTCAGCAGCACGCACGACCCGGCCACCGCGTTCCTGCTGATCACGCTGGCGCTCGCGATCGTCAGCTTCTACACGTCGGTGAGCGGCATCGTCAAGGCGGAGCTCTTTCCGCCGCACGTGCGCGCGCTCGGCGTCGGCCTCGCGTACGCGATCGCCAACGCGATCTTCGGCGGCTCGGCCGAGTACGTCGCGCTCGACCTCAAGGCGGCCGGCCACGAGCAGGCGTTCTACTGGTACGTGACGGTGATGATGGCGATCGCGTTGCTCGTCAGCCTGCGGCTGCCGCGGCGGCCGAGCTACCTCCACGAAGAGCCCTGAGCGGACGACGAGTTCCGAGGGCGACGAGCCCTGAGCGCGAGCAACCCTGAGCGTGAACAGCCCCGGGCGTCGCCGGGCTCGTTCGCGGCGACGGCGATGCTCCTCGCGGAAGATCGCCGCGGGCCTCAGCTCTCGAGGCCGCGCTGCGGCAGCGTCGACGCGCGCAGCGCGCCCTCGGATTGCAGCAGCGCGCGCGCCTGCTCGGCGTCCTCGGTCGAGTCGACATGGACGCTGACGAGCGTCGCCTCGCGGCGCACGAGCTCGACGTAATCGGCCGCCTCGTCGTCCCCTCGCGGCGTGCCGAGGAGCTGGTCGAGCAGCTCGACCGCGTTGCTGAAGAAGCCGCCGCTCGCGACTTCGTCGGTCGTGAGCGCGTCGGCGTTGATCGTGTCCGACGTCGTCGCGTGCAGGCGGACGTCGCGGAGCGCGAGCCCGCTCGAGCGCAGCCGCTCGAGCGCGCGCTCGGCGGCCCCGCGGTCGGCGAATGCGGCGACGACGAAGGGCGTCATGCGAGGCCTCCTGGCGGAGAGTGCATCGCTTCGCAGCCGGCACGGCGCGTGCCCGCTGCCCGCCGCGCCGCCGGCGCAGCGCTACTCGAGCGTGAAGCCGAGCTTGAGCGTCACCTGCCAGTGCGCGACCTTGCCGTCGACGACGTGGCCGCGCGTCTCGGTCACGGTGAACCACTGGATGTTGCGCACCGTCTCGCTCGCCTTCGCGATCGCGGTCGAGACGGCATCCTCGATGCTCGTCGGCGACGAGCCGGTGAGCTCGAGCATCTTGTAGACGTGACTGCTCATGGCGATTCTCCTCAGGACCCGGCGTGCCGCTCGCGCAGCACGCGCTTCATGACCTTGCCGTTGGCATTGCGCGGCAACGGCAGTGTGCTCCAGACGAAGCGCTCCGGCACCTCGTAGTCGGCGAGCCGCTCGGCGCAGTGGCGGCGCAGCGCCTCGGCGTCGGCCTCGCCGAGGCCGGGCGCGTGCAGCACCGCGTGGACGCGCTCGCCGAGCACGGGGCACGGCACGCCGATCACCGCCGCCTCGACGACGCCGGGCGCCGACAGCAGCACGTTCTCGACCTTGACCGAGTAGACCTTGTAGCCGCCGCGGTTGAGCATGTCCTTCTTGCGGTCGACGATGCGAACGAAGCCGTCGGCGTCGACCGAGCCGAGGTCGCCCGAATGCCAGAAGCCGGCGGTGAACGCCGCCGCCGTCGCCGCGGCGTTGCCCCAATAGCCGGGAACGACCATCGGGCCGCCGATCCAGAGCTCGCCGACCTCGCCCGGCGGCAGCTCGCGGCCGTCGTCGTCCATCACGCGCACCTCGGCGCACGGCAGCGCGACGCCGACGGCATCGGCGTGCGCGCGCGTGAGGCCCGCGGGCATCAGCGTCGCCGGCGACGTCGTCTCGGTCGCGCCGTACGCGTTCTGCAGGACGAGGCTCGGCAGGCGCGCGGCGAGCTCGTCGATCGTCGCCACCGGCATCGGCGCACCGCCGTAGCCACCGACGCGCCACGCCGACAGGTCGGCGCGCGCGAACGCTTCGCTCAGGAGGCACAGCTTGTACATCGCCGGCACCATCAGCGTGTGCGTGACGCGCTCGCGCGCGAGCAGCGCGACGAAGGCGTCGGCCTTGAACTCGCGCACGACGACGACCGCGCCGCCGACATGCCACATCGCGGCGATCGTAGTCTCGAGCACGGCCGTCATGTCGAGGCCGGCGCGCGTGCCGAACGCGATCGCCTCCGAC
>JASLGD010000373.1 GCA_030150305.1 Caldimonas sp.
GCGGCGACTACGTCATCGACGTGCAGCAGCGGGTCGAGAACGTCGGCCCCGCTCCGGTCAATCCGCGCCTCTATCTCCAACTCGTGCGCGACGGCAACGATGCATCGAGCGGCTACAACTTCTATTCGACGTTCACCGGCCCGGCGATCTACACCGACAGCTCGCACTACCAGAAGGTCGACTTCAAGTCGATCGAGAAGCGCGCAGCGAGCGGCAAGCCCGACCACGAGACGAGCGCGACCAACGGCTGGATCGCGATGGTGCAGCACTACTTCACCTCGGCCTGGCTGATCGACAAGCCGGGCGTGCAGCAGCCGCGCGAGTACTTCACCGCCAAGGTCGACACCAACAAGTATTCGGTCGGCGAGCTGGTGCCGCTCGGCGAGATCGCTCCCGGCGCGGCGAAGACCTTCGACGCCCGGCTCTACGCCGGCCCGCAGGAAGAGCGCAACCTCGCCAACCTCGCGCCCGGTCTCGAGCTCGTCAAGGACTACGGCTACTTCAAGATCCTCGCCGAGCCGCTGTTCTGGCTGCTGACGCAGCTGCACAAGCTGATCGGCAATTGGGGATGGTCGATCGTCGCGCTCGTCGTGCTGCTGAAGATCGCCTTCTACTGGCTGAACGCCAAGGCGTACGGCTCGATGGCCAAGATGAAGGCGATCAACCCGCGGATCATGGAGATGCGCGAGCGGCTGAAGGACAAGCCGCAGCAGATGCAGCAGGAGATGATGCGCATCTACCGCGAAGAGAAGGTCAATCCGCTCGGCGGCTGCCTGCCGATCTTGGTCCAGATGCCGTTCTTCATCGCGCTCTACTGGGTGCTGCTGTCGACGGTCGAGATGCGCAACGCGCCCTGGCTCGGCTGGATCACCGACCTCTCGGCGAAGGACCCGTACTTCATCCTGCCGCTGCTGATGACCGGCACGACGCTGCTGCAGACCTGGCTCAATCCGACTCCGCCCGACCCGGTGCAGGCGCGGATGATGTGGATCATGCCGCTCGCGTTCTCGGTGATGTTCTTCTTCTTCCCGGCCGGCCTCGTGCTGTACTGGCTGACGAACAACATCCTGTCGATCGCGCAGCAGTACATCATCAACAAGCGCCTCGGCGTGACCTGAGGCGGCGCGCCCGCCGGCCGACAATCCGGCGATGCAGCTCGCGCGCCGTCACGACCCGATCGTCGCGATCGCGACGGCGAGCGGCCGCGGCGCGGTCGGCATCGTGCGCGTCTCGGGCGAAGGGCTCGCGCCGCTCGCCGAAGCGATCTGCGGCCGCGCGCTCGCGCCACGGCACGCGACGCACGTCGCGTTTCGCGCCGCCGACGGCGCGGCGATCGACCGCGGCCTCGCGATCTTCTTCCCGGCGCCGCACTCGTACACCGGCGAGGACGTCCTCGAGCTGCAGGCGCACGGCGGCGCCGTCGTGCTGCAGCTGCTGTTGGCGCGCTGCCTCGAAGCGGCGGCCGAAATCGACGCCGCGTCCGGCGACGCGCGCCTGTCCGGCCTTCGCGTGGCGGCGCCAGGCGAATTCACCGAGCGCGCGTTTCTCAACGACAAGCTCGACCTCGCGCAGGCCGAAGCGGTCGCCGATCTGATCGACGCGAGCACCGAAGCGGCGGCGCGATCCGCCGCGCGCTCGCTCGACGGCGCGTTCTCCGCCGAGGTCGATGCCCTCGCCACGGCCGTCGTCGAGCTGCGGATGCTCGTCGAAGCGACGCTCGACTTCCCCGAGGAGGAGATCGATTTCCTGACCGCGGCCGACGCCGGCGGGCGTCTGCAGCGGGCGCAGGCCGGCGTCGACGCGGTGCTCGCGCGGGCGCGCCAGGGCGCGCTGCTGCGCGACGGCATGCGCGTCGTGCTCGCCGGCCAGCCGAACGTCGGCAAGAGCTCGCTCCTCAACGCGCTCGCCGGCGCCGAGCTCGCGATCGTCACCGCGACGCCGGGGACGACACGCGACAAGATCGGCCAGACGATCCAGATCGAAGGCGTTCCGGTTCACGTCGTCGACACCGCGGGGCTGCGCGACGCCGCCGACGAAGTCGAGAAGATCGGCGTCGCGCGCAGCTGGGCCGAGATCGCGGGCGCCGACGCGATCGTCTTCCTGCACGACCTGACGCGCCGCGGCGATCCGGCGTACGAGGACGGCGATGCCGCGATCGCCGCGCGGTTGCCGGCCGACGGCCGCATCGTGCACGTCGACAACAAGCTCGATCTGCAGCCCTCGCCGCCCGGCGGCGAGCGCCTCGCGATCTCGGCGACGACGGGCGAGGGGCTCGACGCGCTGCGTCGTCGTCTCCTGGCGCTCGCCGGCTGGCAGACCGCGTCGGAGAGCGTCTTCATCGCGCGCGCGCGCCACGTCGACGCGCTCAGGCGTGCGCGTGCCCACCTTGCCGCCGCGGCCGCGCACGCCGCGCTCGGCAACCGCGCGCTCGAGCTTGTCGCCGAGGAGCTGCGCCTCGGCCACGACGCGCTCGGCGAGATCACCGGCGCGTTCACCTCCGACGATCTGCTCGGCGCGATCTTCTCGCGCTTCTGCATCGGCAAGTAGCCGGCACGGGAGCCGGCGCGGTGGCGGCGCGACGCGCTGGTCGAGCTCGCGTCGGAGCCCGGTGTGCGCCACGGGAGCGAAGACGCTCCGTTCGACGCGCCGACCGACGAGGTCGTCGACCTGTCCCAGCTCGCCGACGTCAAGCGCGCGGGTGCGCACACGCCGATCGTGACCCTCGGCGCTGCTGACAGCGCCGCCGGGCGCGCGGTCGGCACTTCCACATTCCCGTATCGGCCGCGGTCGAGCGCGATGGATGCGACTTGACGCGCAAGCGCTTGCTTGCCGGCGACGACGAGGCGTCGGCGGCGCAGCCATGGCGGTCGAGCCATTCGGCGAACGAGAGGAGGGCCATCGAAGCTCGGCTGTGAAAGCGGCCCGCAGGGGCCGCTCGGCAGGGCAAGAACAGGGCCGCCGCTCAGCGCGGGCGCCGCCGCCGGGTCAGGAAGCCGACCAGGCCGAGCCCGCCGAGCATCAGCGCATACGTCTGCGGCTCGGGAACCGCCGCGACCTGGAACGACGTGTTCGCGTCCGCTTGGAACTGGAAGTCGGGGCCGCTGACGCCATTGATCGTCCCGCGGTTCGCAGTGATGTCGCCGTTGGCGACACCGTTGCTGCTGAAGCGCGCCGACGGATCAACCTGGTTGAACGGCGTGACCTGGGACGTGTTGAAGAAGCTGAGCAACAGCGATGTCGCGCTGAAGCTCGGGAAGTAGTTTGGGTCGGCGAAGGTGATCGTCGCGTTGAACGCGCTCGCACCCGTGCCGATCACCGAGGTCACGCCCGGATAGTTGTTGGTGTTGAACTGGTCGAACGTCACCGGGCTCGTCCGGCTCGCGGTCGACTCGCTGAAGTTGCTCGAGAAGTTCGTCGGGTTGATGACGCCGCGCAGGATCGCCGTTCCCGACGTGAAGCCCGTGCCGGCCAGGTTATCGCCTGGCGCCGACGTCCGGTACATCGTGAAGAAGTTCGGCCCGCCGGAAGCGAGCGAAAACGTCGCCGTCGTGTTGCCGCCGCCGGTGGTGGTCGACGTGATGGTCTCGTTGAATCCGGCGACGAAGGTGAAGAAATTGCCGCCCGTGCCGTTCAGGAATACCGGGTTGCCGGCCGCGTTGTTGAGCGTGCCGAGATTCGCCTGGTAGAGCAGCGTCGTCGTCCCGCCGACGGGCGTGATCGCGCCCCCGATCGAGAGCGCGTTGCCGGGCGACTGGTCGAGCGCGCCGAGTCCGGTGATGTCGCCCGTGGCGCCCGGCGTTCCGGTCGGATCGAAGGTGAACGTCGTCGATTGCGCGAACACGACGCTTGGCAGCGCAAGCAGCGCGACGGCAATGGGGTGCAAGACAGCGGATTTCATGAGCCTCCCTGCAGGGGGATGGGTGTGGGGAACCACACCCGGCAATCGAAATGCCCTTCTGGCCTGTCGGACACCCCTTGGTCAGGGGGCTGGTGAACCCTCGTCGCCGCGCCAAGCCAGCCGCTCGAGCGGCAGCCGAAGCGAGCGCGACGTGGTGGGCTCACCCTGCCCGATGCGGCCGAGAAAGACGGTCGCCTCCGCGGCATCGCCGAGCAACGCGTCGAGGCCGCGACGCACGCGCTCCGCCCGCGCCATCGCGTGCGGATCGCTGCTGAACGCGCGCTGACGACGCGCGTACGCAGCGAACACGAGCGGCGTGTACTGCGGCTGGAACTGCAGGCCGAGCGTGGTCGCGGTCAACCAGAAGCGCTGCACCGCGGCGCCGGTCGCGACGTGGTCATCGATGCCGCGCGCGGGGCGCTCCGCGACGATCGCGACGTGTGCGCCGCAGCGGATGCCGGGCAGCAGGTCGAGCTCGACGCGCGGCGCCAGCGTGCCGCCGAACCAGCGGTTCATGCGCTGCACGCGCTCCCAGCTCGCCATCGCCCAGCGCATCGAGCGCAACGACGGCGCGCTCGCGCCGAGCGCCTGGTCGGGCAGGCGGTCCTCGCTGAAGCGCGCGTTCCAGGCGATGACCTCGCGGTGGACGGCGTACGCCTCGGGGATCGTCAGCCGGATGAGCGCGTTCTGCGCGGCGAGCCGCGCCCAGCGCAGCCGCTCGGCGAACGGCTCGAACCAGCGCACGCTGTGGCGATCGCCGACCGAGCGCTCGAGCTGCGCCTTCGCTTCGTCGTCGACCCGCCGGGTCGAGAACGGGCGGCGCTGGACGCGACGCTCGAGGACCGCGGCATGCAGCGGGTCCGCTGCGACGGCGGCGCCGGCGACGAAGCGGACGTCGAACACCGGCCGTTCGTCGGGAGCATCGAGGCGCCGCGCGACGTGCGCGGCCCGACCGTGAACGCTTGCGGCGATGCGCATCGTTTCGAGCAGCGCGCCGACCGACACCTGGCTCGCCTGGCCGTCGATGTCGTACACGCAGCTGCGGCGCGTGTCGAACGCGTGGACGACGACGTGCTCGTCGCCCGCGACCTCGAATCGCCACGGCTGTGTGTTGTCGCCGCTCGGCGCCCAGCGCGCGAGCTCGAGGATCGCGCGGGCGACGCCGCTCGGCTCGCGGATCACTCCGCGGTCGGTCATCGATCGTCGGCCCGGGCGGCGGCGTCGAGCGCGGCCGCGTGCCGCCGGCGGATGGCGGCGATCAATGCGCGCTGCAGCGGGTGCGCGTTGCCGCCCGGTCGCCACGTCCGCCGCAGCCGCTGCTTGTAGGCGTCGAAGTGGATCCCGCGCGGCGCGGCGACGATCCGGCCGCGCCCGAGCAGGACCTTGAGCGCCTCGGTCGCGGCGATGCCGGCGCAGAGGTCGCACGCCATCGGCGTCGACGGTCCGGCGCGCGCGCCGATGTCGAAGCGCGACGGGTCGACGAGGTAGCCCATCTGCAGCATCGACGGCGACAGGCCGACGAGGAAGCGCGCCGCCTTCTCGGCGAACGGCGCGTCGCCCATGCGGAAGTACTCCTCGAAGCTCATCGCTCCCGGCATGAAGACGAGCACGGCGGCGCCCATGCCGAGCGGCGCCGCGGTGATCGCGGCGATCCCGCGCTCGTCGCAGCGCGCGAAGACGCGTTGGCGCTCATCGAGGACGAAGAAATCGAGGCCGTCGACGTAGAGGTCGACGCCGTCGAGGAACGCATCGAGGTTGGCGGCCGAAACACCGTCCGCGAAGAGCCGGAGCTCGAGCTCGGGATTGATCGCCCCCGCCATCTCGGCCATGACGTCGATCTTCGGCCGGCCGAGCGAGGCCATCGTCGCGCCGACCTGGCGGTTGAAGTTGTGCAGCTCGAAGCGGTCGAAGTCCGCGATGTGGAACGCGCCGATGCCGAGTCGGGTCAGCGTCAGCAAGTGCGCGCCGCCGACGCCGCCGAGGCCGGCGATGGCGACGCGCTTGCCGCGCAGCGCTGTCTGCTCCGCGACCGTGACCCAGCCGAGGTTGCGCCTGAATGCGTCGGCGTATGCGAACGAAGGCACGCGGGCGCAGGGCAATCGGCGCGCCGCCGCCGGACGCGGCGGTCGAACGCGACGAGTGGCGTGAATCGTGCAATGCCGCGCGCCTCGAGACCCGCTGCCGGACACGTCGCGCGGGCTCGAGGAGGAGCCGACGGGGGAGAACATCGCGGGGTCGCAACCGAGCGCCTGAGGACACCGGCGCTTGCGTGAAACCCATTGTTACCGAGTGCCGTTTTTCGGCAGCGATAGGGAAATTTCGTGTCAGAGTCTTTCATTGCGGGTCACGCCCGCAGCCATCGTGCGCCCCGCGGCGGGCGCTTCTCGCCAGTCCACCAACGCTTCGCCTTCACCGATTTCGAGTGGGGCCGCCTCGTCGACGCGAGCGACGAGTTCGACAACCCGTTTCACATCACGGTGGCGGCGGACGACGAGCGCCGCGGCACCGCGAGCTCGCTCCTCGAGCGCCGCTACGCGTGGCGGGGCTACGCGATCGAGCCGCTGCGCGAGTCGATCCAGGACCGCATCACGCTTTCGGCGTGCACGGCCGAGACGACCATCGCGACGATCACCGCCAAGGTCGACAACGACGACAGCGCGATCGGCGTCGGCGATCTCTACCCCGACGAAGTCCAGGCGCTGCGCGACGCCGGACGAAAGCTGTGCGAGTTCACCCGGCTCGCCGTCGACGATGCGATCCGCTCGCAGACCGTGCTCGGCGCGATCTTCCACGTCGCCTGCATCTACGTCATCGACCTGCACCGCTGCACCGATGTGCTGATCGAGGTCAACCCGCGCCACGTCCGCTTCTACGAGCGCATGCTCGGCTTCACGCGACTCGGCGAGGAGCGCATCGACCCGCGCGTCGGCGCGCCCGCCGTGCTGTTGCGCCTCGACCTCGAGCACTGCGCGAGCGAGATCGCGCGTCTCGGCGGACTGCGCCGCGAGGCGCGCGAGCGCTCGTTCTATCCGTTCTTCTTCGACGCCGTCGAGGCCGCGAACATCTTTCGCCGCCTGTGCGGCCAATGACGCTCGGCGCGCCCGATCGCAACGCGCCGCCGCGCGCCGTCGAGAACAGCGTCGCTCCGATCCTCTTCGTCGCCGAGGCGGTGACGCTCGCGCACGTCGCGCGACCCACCGTGCTCGCGCGTGGTCTGGCCGCGCAGGGCCGGCGCGTCGTGATGGCGGTCGACGACCGTTACCGCGATGTCTGCCCGGGCGAAGGCTGGCCCGTCGAGCCGATCGCGTCGTTGCCGACCGAACGCTTCCTCGAGGCGCTGCGCACCGGCTCGCCGATCCACGACCGCGCCAGCTTCGACGTCGCGATCGACGACGACCTCGCCCTGCTCGCGCGCGTGCGCCCCGCGCTCGTGGTCGGCGACTTCCGCCTCTCGCTCGGCGTCAGCGCGCGGCTCGCCGGCGTCCCCTACGTCAACGTCAGCAACGCCTACTGGAGCCCGTACGCGCGGCCGACGTGGCACGTGCCTTCGCTGCCGTGGACGCGATACCTGCCCGGCGCGATCGCCGACCGCGCGTTTCGCGCCGTCCGGCCGATCGCGTTTCGCATCCACGCTTCGGCGATGGAGGCGGCCCGCCGCGCGCGCGGCTTGCGCGGCCTCGGTCGCGATCTGCTTGCGCATTACACCGACGGCGATGTCACGCTCTACGCCGATCCGCCCGAGCTCGTGCCGCTCGTCGATGCGCCGACGACGCACCGTCACCTCGGCCCGATCGCGTGGTCGCCACCGTTGCCGCTGCCGGGATGGTGGGACGCGCTCGATCGTCGCCGCGGCGTGATCTACGTCACGCTCGGCAGCTCGGGCAGCGCGGCGCGTCTGCCTGCGGTGCTCGCCGGGGTGGCGAAGCTCGGCCTGCCGGTGGTCGTCGCGACTGCGGGCGCGCCGTGCCCTGCGGCGTTGCCTGCCAACGTGCACGTCGCGTCGTACCTGCCGGGCGACGTCGTCGCCGCGGAGAGCCGGCTCGTCGTCTGCAACGGCGGCAGCCCGACCAGCCAGCAGGCGCTTCTGCACGGCGTCCCCGTGCTCGCGTTGCCGAGCAATCTCGACCAGGTGCTGAACAGCCGCTACCTGTGCGATGCAGGCGTCGCGAGGTCGCTCCGCGTCGAGACGTCGAGCGCCGCGCGCATCGAGGCGGCAGCGCGCGCGCTGCTCGACGACGGCGCTGTCGGCGAGCGCGTCCGCGCCCTCGCGGCGCAGCTCGCGCGCCATCGTCCGGTCGCGGTCCTCGGCGACGCGATCGACGCGCTGCTCGCGACGCGCGACCGTGCGTTGCGACCGCTCGCGCCGCATGCCGCGGTCGCCGCCTAGCGACCGGGGCCGGCAGCTCCACGATCAACGGCGCGGTCGGCGCGACAAAAGGACGCCTTCTCCCGCACTCGCGCGGAGGCGCTCGCGAGCCGCAGCCGGATAATCGCTGCCCATGCGAGCTCGCCCGCGGACCGCGCGGAGCAGCCAGCGCAGGCCGGGGGCACCATGGACATCGACGAACTCGTCAAGGCAGTGCAGACGCTCAACGCGGAAGACGCGTTTCGCGCCCGCCTGACGCTCGACAACTGGCGCACGATCGCTCCCTACCTGGCGCGCTACGACATCCGCGCCGGCGACCTCCTGATCAAGCAGGGCGACGCCGATCGCTCGATGTACTTCCTGCAGCAGGGCAGCATGCAGATCTTCATGACCGGCGGTGCCCCGGGCGCGAGCAAGGTCGCGATCCTGCGCGCCGGTGCGGTCGTCGGCGAGCCGGGCCTGTTCGGCGATACGCCGCGGATGGCCAACGTCGAGGCGATGACGCCGTGCGTCGTCTGGGCGCTGCGCGGGCCGCGGATGGAAGAGCTGTCGCAGCGCTCGCCCGCGCTCGCGCTCGAGCTGCTGCGCGCCGCCGGTGCGGTGATGGCGACGCGCATGCGCGCCACGCTCGCCAAGCAGATGCCGATGACCTAGCGCGCCCGGCGCCGGCTCAGCCCGGCGCCAGCAGCGCCGCTTCGGCGCGCGCGAGCGTCTCCGGCGAGCCCGAGAGGACGAGCGTGTCGCCCGGCGCGAGCGGCATCGACGCCTCCGGCTGCAGCACCGCGCCCGAGGCGCGACGCAGCGACACCACGGTGACTCCGCTCTCGGCCAGCGCGTGGTCGGCGAGCGTGCGGCCGTTGCTCCGGCTCGATGGCGGCAAGGTGACGCTGAGCAGCCGCGTCTGATCGAGCTCCTCGACGGTGTCGTCGTCGGCGCCGTGGAAGTAGCCGCGCAACAGGCCGTAGCGCGCGTCGCGTTGCTGCTGCACCAGGCGCAGCACGCGGCGCATCGGCACGCCGACGAGCGCGAGGGCGTGGCTCGCGAGCATCAGCGAGCCCTCGATCGCCTCCGGCACGACCTCGGTCGCGCCGGCGGCGCGCAGCCGCTCGAACTCGGCGTCGTCGATCGTGCGCACGATCACCGGCACCTTCGGCGCGTGCGACTGCACGAGGCGCAGGATCTTCAGCGCCGACGGCGTGTCGTGGTAGCTGACGACGACGGCGGCGGCGCGTGCGAGGCCGGCCGCCATCAGGCTCTGCAGGCGCGCCGCGTCGCCGTAGACGACGCTCTGGCCGGCCGCGGCGGCCTGACGCACGCGATCGGGGTCGAGGTCGAGCGCGATGTAGCCGATCTTCTCGGCCTCGAGCAGGCGCGCCAGGTTCTGTCCCGAGCGGCCGAAGCCGCAGATGATGACGTGGCCCTCGACGTTGATCGCGCGCCGCGCGATCGTCGTCATCGCGACCGACTGCAGCAGCCAGTCGTTCGCCGACAGGCGCATCACGATGCGGTTGCTGTAGGTGAAGATCAGCGGCGTCGCGAGCATCGAGAGGACCATGCTCGCGAGCACCGGCCCTTGCAGTGCGTCGGGCAGCAGGTGGCGCTCGCTGGCGACGCCGAGCAGCACGAAGCCGAACTCGCCCGCCTGCGCGAGGTACAGGCCCGTGCGCAGCGCGACCCCGGGCGAGGCGCCGAACAAGCGCGCGAGCACGGTGACGAGCCCGAACTTGAAGAGCACCGGCAGCAGCGTCAGCGCGAGCACGAGCGCCCAGTGGTGCGCGACGAGCGCGAGATCGAGCCGCATCCCGACGGTGATGAAGAAGAGGCCGAGCAGGACGTCGTGGAACGGCCGGATGTCGGTCTCGACCTGGTGCTTGAACTCGGTCTCCGCGACCAGCATGCCGGCGACGAACGCGCCGAGCGCAAGCGAGAGGCCGACGTGCTCGGTCATCCACGCCAGGCCGAGGGTGACGAGCAGCAGGTTGAGGACGAAGAGCTCCTCGCTCTTCCTGCGCACGACGAGCGTCAGCCACCAGCGCATCACGACGCGGCCGCCGATCAGGAGCACGGTCAGCAGCACCGTCGCCTTGAGCGCCGCGATCGCGAGCTCGCGCAGCAGCTCCTGCGGCGACGAGCCGAGCGCAGGCAGCAGGACCAGCAGCGGCACGACCGCGAGGTCCTGGAAGAGCAGCACCGCCATCACCCGTCGGCCCTGCTCGCTCTCGAGCTCGAGGCGGTCGGCCATCAGCTTGACGACGATCGCGGTCGAGCTCATCGCGAGCGCCGCGCCGAGCGCGACCGCGCTCTGCCAGCCGAGCCCGAGCGCGCCGCGTCCGAGCGCCGTCAGGAGCGCGGTGAGCGCGGCGTTGCCGGCGAGCGCGGCGAGCACGGTCAGGACGACCTGGCTCAGGCCGAGCCCGAACACCAGCCGGCGCATGCTCTGCAGCTTCGGCAGGTTGAACTCGAGGCCGATCACGAACATCAGGAAGACGATGCCGAACTCGGCGAGGTACGTGACGCCGTCTGCGTTGGCGGCAACTCCCATCGCGCTCGGGCCGAGGACGACGCCGACCGCGAGGTAGCCGAGCATCGGCGGCAGCCGCGCGAGGCGACAGACGACGACGCCGGCCACCGCAGCGACGAGGAAGACGAGCGTCAGTTCGAGCGTCGAGAACATCGCGAAGTCGGGCCGGCGGCGTTGCGGTTCGGGAGCCCTGCTTGCCGCGCCGGCGTCCCTAGAATCGACCGATCCTACTGGACCGATCCGACTTGACGGCCTCCGCTCCGCTCTCCTTCGACGCCGCGCGCGCGCTCGAGCTCGCGCGCGCGACGCTCGACATCGAGGCGCGCGCGCTGACGGCGCTGAAGGATCGTCAAGGCGAGAGCTTCGTCGAAGCGATCGCGGCGATGCTCGCGTGCCGCGGCCGCGTCGTCGTGATGGGCATGGGCAAGAGCGGCCACGTCGGCCGCAAGGTCGCGGCGACGCTGGCGTCGACCGGCACGCCGGCGCTCTTCGTCCACCCTGGCGAGGCGAGCCACGGCGACCTCGGCATGGTCACCGCCGGCGACGTCGTGCTCGCGATCTCGAACTCGGGCGAGAGCGACGAGATCGGCGCGATCCTGCCGGCGATCAAGCGGCTCGACGTCGTCCTCATCGCGATGACCGGCAACGTCGAGAGCAGCCTCGCGCAGCACGCGCAGATCGTGCTCTCGAGCGCGGTCGACCAGGAGGCGTGCCCGCTCAACCTCGCGCCGACCGCGAGCACGACGGCGCAGATGGCGCTCGGCGACGCGCTCGCGGTCGCGCTGCTCGATGCGCGCGGCTTTCGCGAGGAGGACTTCGCGCGCTCGCATCCCGGCGGCAGCCTCGGCCGCAAGCTCCTCATGCACGTCGCCGACCTGATGCGCACCAGCGATGCGGTGCCGCGCGTCGACGTCGACACCGTGATGGCCGACATGCTGCACGAGATGACGACCAAGGGCCTCGGCTTCACGGCCGTGTGCGACCGCGCCGGCAGGATCGCGGGCATCTTCACCGACGGCGACCTGCGCCGCCTGATCGAGACCGGCGCCGACCTGCGCGCGATGCGCGCGGGCGCGGTGATGAGCGCGACGCCCAAGGTCGTCCGCGCCGACGCGCTCGCGGTCGAGGCCGCCGAGCTGATGGAGCGCCATCGCGTCACCGGGCTGCTCGTCGTCGACGCCGCGGGCGCGCTCGTCGGCGCGATCAACTCGAACGACCTGATGCGGGCGAAGGTCATCTGATGGCCGAAGTGCGGGCGCGCGCACCGGCGCTGACGTTCCCTCCCGAGCTGCTCCTCGCGGCGCGCGGAGGAGGCGACGGCATCGCCGCGGCGATCTTCGACGTCGACGGCGTGCTCACCGACGGCACGATCTATCTCGGCGAAGGCGGCGAGGTGCTGAAGGCGTTCTCGACGCTCGACGGCCAGGGCATCAAGCTGCTGCAGAGCGCGGGCATCGTGCCGATCGTCGTCACCGGCCGCGACTCGCCGGCGGTGCGGCGGCGCATGGCCGACCTCGGCGTCACCCACGCGGCGTACGGCAGCGAAGACAAGATCGCCGCCGCCGCTGCGCTGGTCGACGCGCTCGGCGTCGGCTGGCAGCGCGTCGCCGCGATCGGCGACGACTGGCCCGACCTGCCGATCCTGCAGCGCGCCGCATTCGCCTGCGCGCCGCCCGACGCGCACGTCGAGGTTCGCGCGGTCGCTCACCACGTCACCGCGGCGGCGGCCGGTCACGGCGCGGCGCGCGAGTTCTGCGATCTCCTGCTCGTCGCCGCCGGCCGCTACGCGGCGCTGCTCGGCGCGCCGCAATTCGCCCTCGATGCAAGCCGATGAGGCGCTCGCCGCGCCCGCGAACGGCGAGCTTG